>CALLYA010000517.1 GCA_937875495.1 uncultured Verrucomicrobiota bacterium | reverse complement strand
CGTGCTGCGGACCTCCGACCTCGCCTGATGCCCCGCGGGCATCAGGCTTCCGGCCCCCCGGGCCGGAACCCCAGCACCAACCGTTCTCAATCACATTGCTACCGCTCCACTTACCCGGCTACGACCTCACGGCCATGGGGAGACCGGAACCTCGGGGCGCTTCCGGATCAGGGTGTCGACGCAGAGCGCATCTCTGCTCTCAGGGTAGTCCAGGGTGTAGTGTAGTCCCCGGCTCTCTTTTCGGGCCTGGGCGGATCGGATGATCAAATCGCCGACCAGGCAGAGATTGCGAAGTTCCAGGAGATCCCGATTGACCAAGAAGTCCCAGTAGTACTGCTCGACTTCGTCCAGAATGTTGCGTGCACGCCGGTGCGCACGCGCCAACCGCTTGTCCGTGCGGACAATCCCGACGTAGTCCCACATAAAACGTCGGATCTCATCCCAGTTGTGCAGGATCACCACCTGCTCGTCCGAGTCGACCGCAGATCCTGCCCGCCAGGTCGGAAGCCCGACTTCCGGCTCAAACCGCTTGTGGTACAACATTTGCTCGACGTCTTCAGAGACCTGATGCGCCATCACCATCGCCTCGAGCAGTGAATTGCTCGCAAGCCGATTGGCCCCGTGCAATCCCGTGCAGGCCACCTCTCCACAGGCATAGAGCATCGGGATGTCGGAGCGCCCGCGCAGATCGGTCACCACCCCTCCACAGGAGAAGTGTACCGCCGGCACTACCGGGATCGGCTCCTTCGTCATGTCAAACCCAAATTGGAGGCAGGTTTCATAGATATTGGGGAATCGCGCCTTGATGAAGGAGCTCTTGCGATGCGTAATGTCGAGGAAGACACACTCCTCGCCACGCCGCTTCATCTCGTTGTCGATGGCACGTGCAACCACATCCCGCGGGGCGAGGGACTTCATAGGGTGATACTGCTCCATGAAGGAGACCCCCTCCCGGTCGACCAACACCCCTCCCTCGCCGCGAACCGCTTCGGAGATCAGGAAAGACTTTGCGTGCGGGTGAAACAGGCAGGTGGGATGGAACTGTATGAACTCCATGTTCGCAATGGTGGCGTTGGCCCGGTAGGCCATCGCCAAACCATCCCCGGTGGCGACATCGGGATTGCTCGTATAGAGATAGACCTTGCCTAGCCCGCCTGAGGCTAGGACGGTCGCCGAGGCCGAAAAAACCAGCACCCGATTCTCGGCCTCGCTCAGGACATAGGCCCCGAGACATCGATCGGGACCCGGGCGCTTGAGCGTACGCCGTGCCGTGATCAGGTCGACCGCTGTGTGATCCTCAAAACAGCGGATATTGGGGTGTTTCTTGACCTCATCAACCAGAACCCGCTGAATCTGTGCCCCTGTAATATCCCCGGCATGCATCACCCTGCGCTGGGTGTGGCCGCCCTCCCGGCCCAGATCGAAGGACGATTCGCCGTTGTCGGTCAGCCGCGAGGAAAAGGGTACCCCGTAGTCGATCAGCTTCGCAATCCTGCGCGGTCCCTCGTGCACCACCAGACGTACCGCCTCGAGATTGCACAAGCCGGCACCCGCATTCAAGGTGTCCGAAATATGCTCCTCGAAACTGTCGCCCGGGTCCATGACGCAGGCGATCCCGCCCTGGGCATAGTTGGTGTTGGAATCCATCAACGAACGCTTGGTGACCAAATTGACGGTTCCGAGACGAGACAGCTCAAGGGCGGAGGTCAAGCCGGCCAAACCACTCCCGAGGACAAGAAAGTCCGAGTTCTTGACGTCAGTTCGCATGATGCCCTTCCTGAAGGCCCCTCATCGACAGGGGATGGGCGGTCGGTATCCGTAAACCTCATGACGAAAATGACACAGAAGGGGGCAAACCCCTCCCTCCGCCCAATCAATCAATCGTCATCGGGGACGACTTCGAATCGTAGTTCCCAATCTGACATTGAAATTGGTTGGTGAAGCGAAGCTTCGCAAACTCAGAGGAGGATATTGTCGATCAATCGGGTCCGCCCCAGAAATGCCGCGATCGCCACCGCCGTGGATTCCGGCTCCACCCGCTGGAGCGGAACGAGGGTCACCCGATCCACAATCGCGAGGTAGTCCAACTGGATGAGGGCATACCCCTGCAGCAGCTCCCGTACCCCTCGCTCCAATGCCTCGACCTCCAGCCGACCGGCAGCAACCTCGCCTTCCACCCAGAGCAGCGCCTTGCGCAGACCCAACGCCTGCTTGCGCTCCTCTGACGACAAATACCGGTTGCGACTGCTCATCGCCAGACCGTCGGACTCGCGCACCGTCGGACCCATCACCAATTCGATCGAATAGTTCAGGTCCCGTATCATCCGGCGAATCACACAGAGCTGCTGGTAGTCCTTCTGGCCAAACACCGCGACATCCGGTTCGACCAGATTGAAGAGCTTGGCCACCACGGTCGTCACACCCCGGAAATGCGTGGGACGCGCCTCTCCTTCCAGCACCTGAGAGAGACGCTCTTCCACGACGACACACGATGCATCCGGCAGGTAGATATCCGGGGCAGTCGGGGCAAAGACCACGTCTACCTCTTCCGCCTCACAAATCGCGAGGTCCGCCTCCAAATCGCTCGGATATCGCTCGAAATCCTCGTTCGGCGCGAACTGAAGGGGATTGACGAAGATCGACACCACCAGCTCGTCCGCCAGCGTGCGCGCCTGTCGCATCAACATGCGATGGCCCAAATGTAATGCGCCCATCGTCGGGACCAAGGCGATCGTTCGCCCCTTGGCATGAAATCCCTTGGAAACCGAATTCATCTCCTGGGGCAACCGAATCAATTGAGCCATGGGATAGGACCTCCTCCAGGGAATCAATCCTCAACAGACGGCTTGGGATCCGCAGGCGCGCGATGATAGCTGTGCGCCTCATCCGGGAATTGACCGGATCGAACCTCGTCGATGTACCGCGAAACGGCCTCTCGGATCAGCCCGTGCAGCTCAGCATAACGCTTGACAAAGGTGGGCTTAAACCTCGGGAACATCCCCAGCATGTCGTGCCAAACCAACACCTGGCCATCACAGTCGATTCCCGCCCCGATCCCGATCGTCGGGACGGAAACGCGGGCCGTCACCGCCTTGGCCAGATCCGACGGGATGCATTCCAGAACCAACGCAAATGCACCGGCTTCGACCATCGCATCCGCTTCCACCAACAATTGCTGAGCTGCGGGCTCGTTCTTGCCGATGACCCGGAACCCGCCCTGGGCAAGAATCTCCTGGGGGCGAAACCCTATGTGCGCCATCACCGGAATACCTGCCCTTACGATCGCCCGGACCGTTTCGGCAACCTCCAAACCGCCCTCGAGCTTGATCGCACCGGCACCGCCTTCTTTGACGAACCGGAGCGCGTTTCGCACCCCGTCCTCCACGGTGACCTGGTAGGATCCGAGCGGCATGTCCGCCACAACCAAGGCGTTCTTTGCTCCCCGCGCGACCGCCTTGGTGTGGAGAAGCATCTCCTCCATCGTAACGGGGAGAGTGGTCTCATACCCCAGCACCGTCATCCCCAAGGTGTCGCCGACCAAAATCGCGTCGATCCCACACTCGTCCAATACCTGGGCCGCAAAGTGGTCATACCCCGTCAGCATACAGATCCGTTCCCCACGACGCTTCTTCTGGCGGAATGTGGATACGGTTACCGGTTTCGTTCCCTTCGACGGATTCATGAACCCAACCACTCTTTCTGATGTTCGTAGAGCTCCACCCCTTGCTTGCCTGCGAATCGCTGGTACCTCTTGCCCACCGACTCAAACCAACCGGGAGGGGTGAAATCCGGTCTCAGTTCGGCCAGGGGACGCAGTAAAAATTCGCGATCCCCCATCCGCGGATGGGGGATCGTCAGGTACGTTTCATTCATCCGCAGAGAGCCTGCATACAGGATATCCAAGTCGATCGTTCGCGGCTCGTTGAATCCACGCTCCCACGCAGGGAGCCGCCCGCGCTGTCGCTCAATTTCCTGGAGCTTCCAGAGCAGGCATTCCATGCGCAGCGACGTGCGCACAATTACCACCGCGTTTAAAAAGAGCAGGTGCTCGTGCTCCGGCGCGACATGCTGCGGAAGGGTCTCGAAGACCTGCGAACTGGCCTCCAACGACACGCCTTCGATGAGAGCGATCCGCGCCCGTGCCCAGATCATGTGCTCCAGCCTCGGATCGACATTCGAGCCCAAGCTGATGCCGACTTCCACTGCCTCCCTACCTGCAGATTCGTCTGCCATCACCATGAAGACGTCCCCTGTCCCGGCTTGTTAAAAGACCAGATCCAGCTTCGCCAATCGCTGGCCCAGTTCCCCGATCACTCTGCGCTCCTCGACCTCACCGCCGCGCGCCTGGAAGGTCACCGAAAAACGCAGGTACGCGCCCGCGTCATCCCAGGGTACCGTGCTCACCAACGCTTGCTTGATCAGGAATTGCGATGCTGCCTCGGCGCTGTCCAAGGGCAGATCCCCGCCGCGGCAGGCCTTCGGACTGGAGACATACAGGAAGAAAGAGCCCTTCGGCTTCCGCGCACGGAATCCAGCCAGGTTCAACGCATCCACCAGCAAATCCATCCGGCGACTGTACTTCTCTGTGATCCGCTCGGTGATCTCAGGATGCTGTAAACCGACCATCGCCGCTTTCTGAATCGCCGCAAACTGGCCGGAATCACTGTTGTCCTTGATCGAGCCGAATGCATTAACCAACAAAGGGTTGCCTGCTACGAACCCAATGCGCCAGCCGGTCATATTGTACGACTTGGACAGGGAATGGAGCTCCAAACCCACATCCTTCGCGCCCGGAACCGACAGAAAACTGAACGGCTTCCCATCAAACCGCAGGGCCGCATAGGCCGCGTCGTGCAAGACAATGAAGCAGTGTCTCTTCGCCAACTGGATCAAACGCTCGAAGAAGTCCCGCCCGGCAACCGCCCCGGTCGGGTTGTTCGGATAGTTCACCACCATCGCCTTCGTGCGCTTCCAGATCTCCTCGCTGACCGCATCGACATCCGGCAGAAATCCGTTCTCCTCCAGCAGCGGCAGGTTGATGATCTCCGCTCCATACCAGGCCGCGTGCGTGGCGAAGACCGGATATCCGGGCGTCGTCATCAAGACCACATCCCCAGGGTTGATCAGGACCGCCGGCAGCATGCTGAGGGCGCTCTTCGCACCGATGCAATGTAAGACATCCGTCTCGGGCTCAATCCCCTCGACCCCGAAGACACGCGACATATACCCGGCAGCGGCATCCTTGAATTCCACGATCCCGTTGTCGGTGTATCCACGGTTCTCGAGCTGGTCGACCTCAAGCTTCAAACGATCCCGAACCAGGGCATCGGCCATGTCGTCCGGCTCGCCGACACCCATGTCCAAAAGCTCGATCCCAGGGTTCTCCTTCTGCGCCGCCCGCTTTGCACGCTTGATCTTTTCAAATTTATAGATCGCCTTGGATAGCCCAAAGTCCGCACCACCCAGTCGTTCCGCAATGCATTGACGAATCACTGCCTCATGCTCCATCACAAATCCATCTCCCTCTCGCTTGAACGGTCCGCTTCAATCCCCAACTCAACCCAGGCTCACTCCGCATTCAAGCCCAATACGGCCTGCATGTCATACAGTCCTGGAGGACTCGCCACCGCAAACTTGGCCGCGCGCAACGCGCCCTGGGCGAACGTATCCCTACTCGAAGCGCGGTGGGTGAGTTCGAGCTGCTCCCCCATCGTACCGAAATAGACCGTGTGCGTCCCGACACAGTCCCCCGCACGTATCGAGGAAATCCCGATCTCCTCCTGGGATCGCATGCCGGTTTCGCCATGCCGACCATACCTCGCTACATCTTTGAGGTCACGGTCGAGCACGTTGGCGATCACCTCGGCAATCCGTAACGCCGTTCCACTCGGGGCATCGGTCTTGAACCGGTGATGCTGTTCCACAATCTCGATGTCATAGCCCTCACGCAGGACGTCAGCCACCTTTTCAACCAGATAGAACAACAGATTCACGCCCGTGCTGTAGTTGGCCGCCCAAACCAATGGGACCTGGGTTGATAGACTCAACAGCCGCGCACGTTCCTCCACCGTATAGCCGGTCGTTCCGACCACCAAAGCCTTGCCCAAGGCAGCCGCTTGCTCCAAACGCTCGATCGAAGAGGTGTGATGGCTGAAGTCAATCACGCAGTGGGCGTCCTGTACCGCGGTTGCCAGATCCGAAACTACTGTCGCCCCCCCCGCCGCTTGACCGATCAATTCCCCGATCGTCTTGCCGATCGCAGGGCTGTCCGGCCCCTCCAAGGCTCCCACCACGCCAACATTCGGGTCCTGCTGCGCACAGGTGAGGATTCGAATTCCCACGCGGCCGGCCGCGCCGTTGACTGCTAGTTTCAGCATGTTCACATTACCCCCTGAGTCCTAAGGACCATCTCGAGCTCCTGTTTATGCGGTTCGGTCATCGGGCAGAGCGGCATCCTGTACACCTCCTCCATCCGGCCCATCAAGGCCAAGCCCGCCTTGACCGGAATCGGATTGGTCTCCAGGAACATCGCTTTGAACAGCGGATACAATCGCGCATGCTCCTCCATGGCGACCGCCCAGTCGCCCGAAAGGGCTGCATGCACCATGCCCGCCATCCGCGAAGGCGCCAGGTTCGCGGCAACACTGATCACCCCACGGGCGCCGCATACCATCATCGGCAAAGTCAATCCGTCGTCCCCGGACAACACCGTCAGCTGGGTCCCGGATACCAGCGGGGTAACATTGTTGACGTGCCCGGTCGCCTCTTTCACCGCCACGATACCGGGCACCTTCGCCAGGCGCTCCATCGTCCCTAAATCGAGTTCCACCGCGCAGCGCCCCGGAATGTTGTAGAGGACCAATGGCAACTCCGACTCCTCGGCGATCGCCTTGAAATGGCGGTACAACCCCTCCTGCGTCGGCTTGTTGTAGTAGGGCGCCACCTGAAGCGACATCGTCGCCCCCACTTCCTTCGCATACCGGGTCAGCGCAATCGCTTCCTGGGTCGAGTTCGAACCCGTCCCCGCCATCACCGGGACCCGACCGCGGGCGGTCTCCACAACGATCTCGATCACCCGACCATGCTCCCGATGGTCCAGGGTTGGACTCTCGCCGGTGGTGCCCACCGGTACCAGACCGTCCACACCACCCTCCAAAACAAATTCCACATGCTCCCGCAACGCCTGCTCATCGATCTCGCCGCGTCGCGTCATCGGCGTCACAAGGGCGACGTAAACGCCCTGGAGCCCCCCCGATCCTGTCTGGTTCATTTCCGACATCTGCCAAACCTCCCCAAAATCACGCCTTCATTCCCCGCTCCGAACACGCGTGCAGCACGCGTGTCCGCAGGGACTCACCGGTTCGTCCAGGGCAAGACGTCCACACGCTAGCCCAGTGTAACATCGTTGTCCCGGATCCATCGATCTGTTTTCGATGCGAACCAACCCTCGACTCAGAATCCTTCATCCACAACGCCGTCGTATACGAAGACAGCAGGCCCGATCAAATGCACATCCCGAAAGCGAGGCGCCCCATCCGCCCCGTCCGCAATCCGGGTAAACCGAACCTCTAATAGATCGCCGCTACGGGCCTGTACCCGAACCGGAGAACTCAAGGAAAACGCCAACGCTGCCGAAAGCGCAGAGGCGGCGATCCCGGTTCCACATGCCAAGGTCTCCGCCTCGACTCCACGCTCATACGTACGTATCAAAATCCCTCCACCATCCGGGGCCAACTGCACGAAATCGGCGTTCGCTCCGGCAGGTGTGAAGGCCTCATGAAACCGAACAGCCCGTCCCTGGGCCTGTACGTCCACCGCCTCCAGATCGTCGACCAAAAGGACCGCATGGGGTACTCCGGTGTCCACCCAGTCGGCCACGCGGACGTTACCTTCCGCCAATTCCAACGAGATCTTTCGGCGCATCGGCGACGGATCGCTCAGGCGCACATCCACAATCCCATCATCACCCAGCTTCGCTTCCACGATGCCGGCGATCGTCTCCATCTTCATCACCTTGGGAGCCGCCCCGATCCGATTCGCAAACCGTGCCAGACAGCGTGCGCCGTTGCCGCACATCTCCGCTTCACTGCCGTCCGGATTGTAGAAACGCATCCGAAAATCACCCTCCCCCTGCGCCGGTTCCACCAGAATCAGGCCGTCGGATCCGACACCGGTGCGCCGACTGCAAAGGCGGGTGATCAGGGCGGGATCCCTGGGAAATGCACCATCCCGGTTGTCAGCCATCAGGAAGTCGTTCCCCGCCCCGTTCATCTTCGTAAATCGAATCGCAGCCATCTCAAAATCCTTGCCGTTCGTCCTGTTCCTCACAATACGGGCGCTCCAAGGCGATGAGATCCGCCCAGGTCTCACGCCGACGGACCAACCGCGCCCCCCGCTCGTCGACCAGGACCTCCGCCCCGCGGGGACGGGTGTTGTAGTTGCTCGCCATCGTGAACGCATAAGCACCTGCACACATCACCGCCAGGAATGTCCCAGGCTCTACCGCCTCCAAGGGGCGGTCCTCCGCAAAGAAGTCCCCGGTCTCGCAAATCGCCCCGACCACATCCACCGGCGTTCTTTCACCGCCTGTAGCACGAACCGGAACGATCTCGTGATAAGCCTGATACATCATCGGGCGCATCAGGTCGTTCATGGCGGCGTCGCAGACCACAAACCGCTTCGCCCCACCCTGCTTCACGTACTCAACCCGCGTCACTAAAACGCCGCAGTCGCCGACCAGATACCGGCCCGGCTCCAGCATCACCTGCAGATCCAACCCCGCCAACTCCGGCAGGATCGCCTCGGCGAAACGCTCCGGAATCAGCGGCTGATCCTCCGGCCGATAGCGAATGCCCAATCCGCCGCCGATGTCGAGGTACCGGAAATTGGCAAAGCGCTCCTTCAGCTCCTCCACCAGCGGTCGAATCTTGGCAAGCGCCTGGGCATGCGGCTGGTTGGAGAGGATCTGGGAGCCGATATGCATGTGGAGACCAACCACCTCCAAGTGGTCCAACTCGTCCGCATGGTCATACGCGGCTCGAATGCCGCCGAAATCAAACCCGAATTTGTTCTCACGCTTCCCGGTGGAGATGTAGCGATGGGTCTGCGGATCAATGTCGGGGTTGATCCTCAGCGAGACCCGCGCACGCCGGCCCGCCTCCAAAGCGAGTTGGTTGAGCCGATTCAGTTCGCCAACCGATTCGACCGCAAAAAAACGGATCTCCCCCTCCAACGCATATCGAATCTCGGCCGCGGTCTTGCCGACCCCGTCAAACACAATGCGCTCGTCCGGGACCCCCGCCTCACGGGCACGATAGAGCTCGCCGCCGCTCACCACTTCCATCCCTGCGCCTTGCCCGGCCAATAGTTGCAACACGGCCAAGGTCGAGTTGGCTTTCACCGCGAAAAACACCTCTGCGTCCACCGGTGACACCGCGCGCTTGAGTCCCTGAAAGCGATCCTTGATCGCCAACCCGTTGTACACATAGAGCGGCGAACCGAATTCCTGCGCCAACCGCTCCAGCGAGTGGCCCGCACAGTGCAACACACCATCCCTCACCAAGAAAGCTTCCATCATAGAGAAAACGCTCCCGTCCTATTCCTTCTCTCGTTCGGCGCACCGTGGCCGCCTATTGTTGTATGGCTGCAATCAACCCCGCCAGAGCCGTCAGCCGCTGGCCGTTGCGCTCCAAGCACTGCTCGGCCTCGCGTTTGACCGACTCCGGGGCGGGTCCTCCCGGAGCCGCCCGCTGCTCCACCGCCTGCCTTGCACTCAGGTCCTGCATGAACCCCTTCGGCAACAACACAAGCTCCTCCGGCGCCGTCTGCCCCAGTTCCTCGGCCTGGAGCGCCGTCAGCGGCTTGCCCAGTTTCTCGGCCAGCCCGACCCAGCCCCCAACCACCTCATGGGCACGTCGAAACGGGACACCTACCTGAACCAGCATTTCCGCCACATCCGTCGCCAGCATCGAGGGGTCCGCAGCGGCCGCAGCCGTGCGCTCCTCTGAAAACTCCATCGTCCGCACCGCCTCTGTCAAAATACCCAACGCCCCATGCAGCGTGTCGACGGAATCAAACAGCGGTGGCTTGTCCTCCTGAAGATCGCGATTGTACGTCATCGGTTGCGCCTTCAGCAGAACCATCAGGCTGACCAAGTTCCCGACCAGGCGGGCGCTCTTGCCGCGGGTCAATTCCGCCACATCCGGATTCCGTTTCTGCGGCATGAGGCTGGAACCGGTGCAATACGCGTCCGCGAGCCTGCATGTCGCAAACTCGGCACTCGACCAGAGGACCAGATCCTCGCAGAAACGCGAGAGATGCAGGCCGATCAGGGCGGACGCGGACAAGAATTCGATGACGAAGTCGCGGTCACTCACCGCATCCATCGAGTTACGGCTGATCCGGGAAAACCGCAGGAGCGAACAGGTCAGCTCCCGATCGATCGGCAGAGTGGTGCTCGCAAGGGCGGAAGACCCAAGCGGCAAGACGTCCGTCCGCCGGTAACAATCTGCCAATCGCTCGTCGTCACGGTCCAACATCTCGGCGTAGGCCAGGAGATGATGGCCGATCGTCACCGGTTGAGCCCGCTGAAGATGCGTATACCCGGGCATCAGGACATCGGCATACTCCAGCGCCTTTTGCGCCAATGCAGCCCCCAACTCCCCGACCAGGCGCCGTATCTCCAGGATCTGCTCCCGCACGTAGAGCCGGAGATCGGTCGCCACCTGATCATTGCGGCTCCGTCCCGCATGCAATTTCGCACCGGTCGGCCCAATCCGGCGGGTCAATTCCGCCTCAATGTTCATGTGGATGTCTTCCAGGTCGATCCGAAATTCAAACCGGCCTTCGGCGATCTCCCGCTCGATGGCCCGCAGGCCATCCACGATCGCATCACGCTCCTCGCCCGTCAGGATTCCACACGCGGCCAGCATCGTCGCATGCGCGATGCTGCCCCGGACATCCTGGCGGTAAAGTCGCCAGTCGAACGAGATGGATTCTGAATAGCGTACCGTTGAATCCGCCGTCTGGCCCTCGAATCGCCCCTTCCACATAGTCATCCACCCAGGTTGTTCGTTGGATCAGGGGTACTCCCCGCACACCCGCAGCACGGTGCCCCCCCCGAGGGCGTCCCGCCCTTTCGAACCGCGAAAGAACAGGACGCCCCTTCAGGAATTCACGTAACCATCCACAATCAGAGCACACTCCCCTGTGCCTTCGCACGGGTGCGCAGGCGCAAGGCCTGGATCCGAATGAAGCCGGCCGCGTCCTTCTGATCGTAGTCCGCCCCCATCGTGAAGGAGGCGATCGATGGCACATACAGCGAGTGCGGCGCCTTCCGCCCGACCACGATGCAATTGCCCTTGTAGAGCTTCAGCCGCGCGGTCCCGTTGACCACCTTCTGGGAGTCATCAATCGCAGCCTGCAGGAACTCACGCTCCGGGGCATACCAGAACCCGTTGTAAACCAATTCGGCATACTTCGGAATCAGACTGTCCCTCAAATGCACGACCTCACGGTCGAGGGTCAATGACTCGACCGCCTGGTGGGCAAGACGCAGAACCGTGCCGGCCGGAGTCTCGTACACCCCGCGACTCTTCATGCCGACGAAGCGGTTCTCGACGATGTCAATCCGCCCAATGCCGTTGCGCCCGGCGATCTTGTTCAGTTTCGTCATCAACGCGGCGGGACTGAGCGACTCGCCGTTCAGAGCGACCGGATCGCCGGCCGCATACTCGATCTCGATGTACTCCGGCTTGTCGGGCGCCTTCTCCGGGCTGACCGTCAACAGAAACATGTCCTCCGGCGGCTCGTTCCAAGGATCCTCCAGGATGCCGCCCTCGAAACTAATGTGCAGCAGGTTACGGTCCGAGCTGTACGGCTTTTCACGCGTGACAGGCACCGGAACCCCCAGCTTCTCAGCGTAGGCAATCAGGTCTTCCCGGGATTTCATGTCCCACTCCCGCCAAGGTGCAATCACCTTGATCCCAGGCTCCAACGCATACGCCGTCAGTTCGAAACGAACCTGGTCGTTGCCCTTGCCTGTTGCACCGTGGGAAACCGCTTCCGCACCTTCCCGCCGCGCAATCTCGACCATCCGCTTCGCGATCAGGGGACGCGCGATCGAGGTGCCGAGGAGATACTGGTCCTCATAGATCGCGTTGGCCCGCAACATCGGAAAGACAAAATCCTTTGCGAACTCTTCGCGCAGATCCTCGACATAACAGGCCTTCGCACCGGTCCGCAACGCCTTCTGCTCAAGCCCGTCCAACTCCTCTTCCTGTCCGAGATCCGCCGAAAAGGCAATGACCTCGGCGTTGTAGCGGTCGATCAGCCACTGGATGATCACCGATGTATCCAAACCGCCGCTGTACGCCAAAACTACTTTCATTCAACCCTCTCCTTCCGGCGCGACTTCCAAAACCGTGACGCCCTCAAAGGCCGTCCGCCCCCAAGGGCGCCAAAACGGACTCGAGCATCTCCAAACTCTCCGAAATCTGCTCATGACGCAAAACCAGAGCCGGCACCATCCGCAGCACACGCTCGCCCGCTGGCAGGAGCAGCAAACCCCTGCGGCGCAGCTCGGCCAAGATCGGCGCTACCGGTCGATCCAGTTCCACCCCGATCATGAATCCAACTCCGCGTACCTCCCGGATGCAAGCACACCGCGCCTTCAGCGCCGTCAACTGCTCCCGGAACCAGGCGCCTTCCCTCTGCACATGCTCCAGAATCCCTTCCTTCTCAATCGTGCGCAACACACTCAAGGCCACGCTAGAGCATAAAGGATTGCCGCCAAACGTCGTCGCGTGACTGCCGACGGACAGGACATCCCGCAGGGCGGCCTTCACCATCACCGCGCCAATCGGAATCCCACCGCCCAGGCCCTTCGCCAGGGAGAAGGCGTCCGGTTGAACACCCGCCCCCTGCCAGGCAAACCAATGCCCGGTCCGCCCCATGCCGGTCTGAACCTCGTCAAACAGCAGTAAAAGCCCGCGCTCGTCGCACAGCGCCCGGACCGCCCGGAGATACTCGTGGGGCATCGGCCGCACGCCGCCTTCGCCCTGAACGACCTCCAATAGAACGGCAGCCGTGCGATCGCTCACCGCGGCTTTCAACGCCTCGATGCTGCCGGCCTCAACATGGATAAAGCCCGCAGGCAAAGGATCGAAACCGACCTTGACCTTGTCCTGGCCGGTCGCTGTCAGCGTCGCGAGGGTCCGCCCATGAAACGACTGCTTCAGGGTGATAACCTCAAACCGCGTTCCGCCACCCCAACGCCGGGCCAGCTTGATCAGACCCTCGTTCGCCTCAGCCCCGCTGTTGCAGAAAAAGCTGCACCATCCCCCACCGGCTACGCGCGACAGCTCCGCAGCCAATTGCGCCTGAGGCTCGTTGTAAAAGAGATTCGAGACGTGCATCAGGCGACCCGCCTGATTCACAATCGCCTCCTGGATAGCCGGATGCGCATGGCCCAACGTGTTTACCGCGATGCCGCCGACCAGATCAAGATAGCGGTTTCCGTCCGCATCCCAAACATAACATCCATCCCCCCGGACCAAGGTCATCCAAGGGGCGTACGTCGGAAGCATGTGCTCCCGATACAGCTCTTCCGTCGATTGGGAAGTCAACATGGTCTCCTCGTCAACAATGCTCATCCAGTCAGTCCCCGAGTACAATTTCTGTACCGATTCCCTGATTGGTGAAAATTTCCAGTAGCAGTGAGTGCGGCATCCGACCGTCAATGATGTGCACCTTCTTCAGTCCACTCCGAATCGCACGCACGGCGGAGTTCACCTTCGGTAACATCCCACCGACGATCGCACGCTCCCGAATCAGCCCCTCCACCTCGCGGACGCTCAAGGTCGATAAGAACGAATCGGAATCGTTCGTATTGCCTCGAACACCATGCACATCGGACAAAAACACCAGCTTGCGTGCCTTCAGCGCAATCGCCACCTCAGCGGCGGCAATGTCCGCATTGATGTTGTATCGCTGTCCCTCCTTGTCACTCCCCAATGGGGAAAGAACCGGGATCGCGCCCTGGGCCATCACATCCAGAATCGGCCCCGTTTCCACATGCTCAATCTCACCGACAAGCCCCAGATCCAATCGCTCGGTGCCGTCCTCACTCCAGGGGTGATGCTGATGCGCACTGATCACATCCGGTCCGGGAACCGCCTTGGCCTCCGAGCCTTTGGACTGCAGAGTGCGGACGATCCCAGGACTCACCTCACTGGAGAGAACACGCTCCACAATGTCGATCGTATCCTGGCCGGTCACCCGGAGGCCGCCGATAAATTGTGCCTTAAGGCCCGCCTTGGCCATCTCTCGCGAGACCGCACTTCCACCGCCGTGGACAATCACAGGCCGCATCCCGACACATTCCATAAAGGCCACATCCGTCAGGATCCCGTCATAGGCCCGCGGTTCCTCCATCGCCGAACCGCCGAACTTGATCACGACGATTGAATTCCGAAAACGCTGAATGTAGGGCAACGCCTCGATCAACACGTCCGCCTTCGCCATCGATCGCTCCATCATCAGCTCTCCCCTATGTTGATTTGAACATACTCCTTGCTGAGATCGCATCCGTAGATGTACCCCTCGGCATCACCCACACCCAGATCGACATGCAGCGTCCAGCGCGGCTGACGACCCGCTTTGACCAAATCCGCACGCGTCGCGCTCCCGGCACATCCCCGCTCGAAGGCGATCTGGTCGCCGTAACGTACGACCAGCTTGTCGATATTGAACGCGGCACCGCTGTTCCCAACTGCCGCTATGATCCGGCCCCAGTTGGGGTCGCCGGTGTTCCAGCTGCACTTGATGAGAGGCGAATTCGCGATCCGGCGTGCCGCCAGCCGCGCATCGGCAGGCGATTCCGCACCGGTCACCATCACCTTGACCACACTGTGCACACCCTCACCGTCTTCCATAATCGCCAGCGCGAGGTCGGTGCAAACCCGCAACAGCAACATCTGGAAGGCCTCCGCTACGCTGTCCGCCGGCGTCCGATCGCCCTCGGACGGTGGGGCCAGGAGCAAGACCGTGTCGTTCGTGCTCGTGTCGTGGTCGATCGTGATGCAGTTGAAAGACTGATCGACCGCCCACCGCAATTGCGTCTGCATCCATTCGGCCGGCAAGGGTAGATCGGTCGTCAAAAACCCGAGCATGGTGGCCATGTTCGGCTCGATCATCCCCGCGCCCTTGGCCATCCCGCCCAGGGTGAAGGTCACGCCATCCACAGATACCCGGTAGGCTGTTTGCTTGGGCCGCGTATCGGTCGTCATGATCGCGTTGGCGGCACGATCCCCGCCCGGACCCGCCTCCAGGCTCCTGGACGCCTCCTCAATGCCCCGCGCAATGCAGTCCATCGGCAGGAAACGCCCAATCACACCCGTGGAACAGACCAGTACCTGCTCAGGCAACAAACCGAGCGCATCCGCAACCATCCGCGCCGTCGCGGCGGTGTCGGCCTCACCCCGAGCTCCGGTCGCGGCATTCGCCACGCCCGAATTCACCACGATCGCACGGAATCCATCGGCAGGTGGCGCCTGCAGCCGCTGGCGACCATAGCGCACCGGCGCCGCACAGGCGCGGTTGACCGTGAACACTCCGGCGGCATTGCAGCCGCGATCCGTGACCATCAATGCCAGATCGAGGGCTTCAGGGGATGACTTGATCCCGCAATGCACTCCCGTTGCACGATAGCCCCCGGCTGCCGTGACCCCGTGTGGAACTTCCGTTGGCCGCAGTGTACTCATCTCGGTTCCTCGACCTCCCAATGTGACTCCTCACAACAGTGCCCTGTACGGGCCCTCCAACACGCACCCCGCTCGCCCCCGCGCCTCAAAGGCGAAGGTGCGGGAAACAGCAATAACTCAGAGCAAGGGCAATCCCTCGGTCTCCACAAAGCCAAAACGGATGTTGAAAGCCTGCAACGCCTGGCCGGAAGCACCCTTGACCAGGTTGTCGATCGCCGACCCGGCCCAGACCATTCCGACCCGCTCATCAACATGCACCCCGACCTCACATAGGTTCGTGCCGACCACCAGCTTGGTGTCCGGCATCCCACCCATGCCAAGCCAACGAACAAACGGCTCCCGCGCATAGGCCTCAGCATAGACCTCCGGCAGACGCGCCTTCGCTTCGGAGACCGGTACCCGCAGGGGCATCTGAACGTTCGTCACAATCCCACGGTTGACCGGTACCAGGTGAGGCGTAAAACTCGCTCGTACTTCGAGCCCGCAGGCCGCACTTAACTCCTGCTCCATTTCAGGCAGATGCCGGTGAAAGGGCCGACCATAAGCACGCACGCTCTCGTTGCACTCGCAAAAGAGACTCGTCTCGACCGCCTTCCGCCCCGCTCCCGATACGCCGCTCAGGGAGTTGATCAGGATCGGAGCCGGCTCGACAATCCCCGCTGCCAGCGCGGGCGCCGCGGCGAGAATCACACTGGTCGGATAGCAGCCGGGACAGGCCACCAACTGCGCCACCCGCAGGTCGGCGCGATACCGCTCCGGTAACCCGTACACCGCCTCGGCAAGCAGCTCCGGTGCCGGATGCTCCGTCTGGTAGGTCGCTTCATAGAGCGCACGGCTGCGCAGACGGAAATCGGCACTCAGATCGTAGACCACCACACCCCGGGCATGGAATGCAGCCGCAATCTCCGCTGCGGCCTTGTGCGGCAATGCCAGGAAGACCGCCTGCACCTGACCGGAAAGCTGGTCCGGATCCGGCTCCGAGAACAGGAGATCCGTTCTCCCCTCGAACCGAGGGAAGACCTTGGCCACACGCTGTCCGGCATACTGCCGCGAAGTCACAGCGACCAGCTCCGCCCGCGGGTGCCGAAGTAAGAGCGCCACCAGTTCCTGGCCCGCATACCCAGACGCTCCAACGACTCCAACCTTGATCGAAACTCCCGGTTCCAACATCGTTCATGTCCCTTTCACCATGACTACTATCACCGACTCCCAGGCCTATCGCAGTGCCCGAATCCAAAAAAAAGAAGAGGACCCCGGCGAGCGGATCACCAGGGTCCTCTTGGCGTAGTCGTTCCCGCATGCGCGGGAATGGGACGAGCACCAGTCCACGTGGGTCTCCGCCGCCGCTTGGTACCGCAGCGGTATCGACCCATTCCTCCAACGGCTTTGAATTACCGCTTCGAGAACTGGAACCGCTTACGAGCACCAGGACGCCCGTACTTCTTACGCTCCTTCATACGCGGATCACGGGTCAAGAACCCGTTGGATTTCAAGACAGGACGCATCTCGGCGTCCGCCTCAATCAAAGCGCGCGCAATGCCATGGCGCAGTGCGCCGGCTTGACCGGAAATGCCGCCACCATCCATCTTGGCGCGGATATCCCACTTGCCTGTCTGCTCCGTCACCTCCAGCGGACCCACGATCAGCTGACGCAATGTCTCCACCGGAAAGAAATTCTCAAGGGAACGCCCGTTGATCAGAAAACGTCCCGTTCCCGGGCGAATCCGAACCCGCGCGACCGCTGTCTTGCGACGACCTGTAGCGATGAACTCCTGCGTTGCTTCCGCTGCCATAAATCCGCCTATTCCTCAATTTGCAATGAAAGTCACACCCTTAGAACGGGCACCCTCTGCGTCGACACCGACCGTTATGCGAGGCGCCCATGCCAAACCCCTAGATATCCAACGGCTCAGGCTGCTGAGCGGCGTGCGGGTGATCCGGCCCCGCGTAGACCTTCAACTTCCCATAAACACTGCGACCCAAACGATTGTGCGGGATCATCCCCTTCACAGCATGCTCCAAAATACGCTCCGGATGCCGCTCCAGCATCTGGCGGTACGGGATCTCCTTCAGCCCACCCGGATACCCGGAGTAGCGCTGGTAGACCATCTGATCCGCCTTCTTTCCGGTCACACGGATCTTTTCCGCGTTGACCACAACGACAAAATCGCCCGTGTCCACATGCGGCGTGAACGTGGGACGGTGCTTGCCACGTAAAATGTTGGCGATCTGAACCGAAAGTCGGCCCAAGGTCTTGCCGGTGGCATCGACCACGTACCACTTGCGTTCGACCTCACTTGGCTTTGCTGAATATGTCTTCATCGGAGTAAAAATGTGTTTGCGGCCATCCTCGGCGCATGCGCCCTTGTCATAACGAAAGAGCGATTATAGGGGACCCCTACCTCGCTGTCAAGATGAACCAGTTTTCTCAAAAGAAATCGTGACGGTCGTTTTTCAGGAACGTCCGCGCTCAATGGCCTGTGCCATTCCCCCCTGCAATGCTCTCCCTTCACCCACCTTTCGACAAAGATCAAACCACAAATCGCTTTTTTTACGTCCAATGGCGTATGAGCAACGCCTCCGGCCCAGCGGGTAGCCCTGCCCGTCCCCGTCTTGTGAGAATGTAGTATGGCTGGGGGGGCAAAAGCCTGGGCAGGCTTTTGGCCCATTCGGCAGCGGATCGCATTCAGTTCCGGAAATGGGGTATCCTCGGGGTCGGTATCGGGGTCGGTATCGATGGCAAGCGCCATTCAGCGTGGAATTCCTCACACAAAAAGTCCACTACACCACCACCGCCCCACCACAGCGGACCTTCATCTCGCGGCCCAACTTCGTGGACCGCGTAAAACCTGGGAGCGCCGACGTCCCCGTCGGCCACCCATT
>CALLYA010000516.1 GCA_937875495.1 uncultured Verrucomicrobiota bacterium | reverse complement strand
GCAGAGGCGCAGAGGCGCCAAGGCGTTTTCGACCTGGTTATGGGAGTGGGTAGGGTCCAGGCACTGATCCAGACTTTTTTGAGGGATTCGGGTGTTATCCATTACCTGATGACTGAACAAGGCAATTGCTGAAAACAGTTTCGATCCCGTCCTCCCTAGTTCCCCTCTCTGACCTCTGCGATCTCCGCGGGAGACCTCCCCATAACGTTTTCGGACGAGCCGGAGCTTGAGCAGGTTTTTTGCTTTAATTCTCCCGGCGCACACCCCAGTATGGGCCAGAGCATGTAATCATTCCGCCGGGACCAGGCCAGCGGCGGCGCACGCGGGATCCGGAGGGGTCGGGTGCTGCCGGCATCCTCACGCCGAAGGAGTCATGCAGGAGCCGTTGCGTACGACAACCAGGCGATGGGGGCACCATCTTCCATTTCAGGAGAACAGTATGAGCGATTCAGAGTCACGCCGCGGATGCGGCATGTTTGGAGCAGGTTGCGGGGTCACGATCCTAATTCTGATCGTGGGCGTGGCCGCGCTGGTGTTTTTTGCCTACCGCAAGGCGCCCGACATCGCCGGATCCGTCCTCACCAAAATGGTTTCGGAAATGGAGCTGCCTCCCGATCAGGAGCTGCAAATCGTCGAGCGGATCGAGGACCTGAAAACGGAGTACAAAGCGGGCAACATCAGCAAGGAACGGATTTTCCTGCTCGGTGAACAGCTGTCCAAGAGTCCGATCTTCCACTGTGCCCTCCTCCGCCTTGCGGAGACCAAGTATATCGCGCCCTCCGGCCTGACCCAGGAGGAAAAGGATACCGGCACGCGCACCCTTCAGCGACTGGCCCGGGGCGTGTTCGAAAACAAGATCACCGGGGAAGACCTCGATCGCGCGGTATCCCCGTTGCGCAATGAGGACGGCGATCTGCAGCAGAGCATCTCCGACGAAAACCTACGCGCGTTTTTGGTCCTCGCCACGCGCGAGGTCGAAAAGGCCGAGATCCAGGACGCACCGTTCGAGATCGATCTGGCAGCCGAAATCAACAAGACCGTGGATCAGGTCCTCGGCAAGGCCCCCGCTGAGGCCCCACCGGTGGCCGAGACCCCGCCCTCTGAATCAACGGAAGAGTAAGTATCATGGCTTCATGCGAACATTGCTGGCTCCGCAACTTCGCGGAGCGTAAACCGAACCATTGGCTTTCCCGGCTTTGGCATTGGCACACCCGCTGGTGTCCCGGTTGGAAGCGCTACCAGAGCTCCCTCCAGGCGGAGGCCGCTGAAAAGGCTGAAGCGGTTGAAACGGCTCCGGAACCTCCCGCTCCCGCTCCCGCTCCAAAGCAGCCGGCTCCGGAACCTGCGCCGGAGCCGCCGCCAGCTGCGCAGGAGACCATCCAGGTTCCGGAGGTGGACGAAGTGGACGTGGTGGACGTGGTGGACGAGGTGGACGAGATTCAACCGCAACAGCCTGCGGCGCCCAAGCCCGAGAAACCCAAGCGCGAGGTGCATAAGCCTGCGGCGTCTAAGACCGCGGTGCATAAGCCCGAGCCATCCAAGCCCGAGCCATCCAAGCCCGAGGAATCCAAGCCCGAGGAACCGGCAGGGGTACCCCAGGCAGGCGCAGATGTTCAGCCCATCGCGCCGCCGCGCCGACGCCGAAGGCGGACACGTGGGGCGATGCCCGGCGGCACTCCGTTTGCACAGCGGTTCCCCTGGGCTGGTGGGGTCAGCCGCCGAGGCAGACGCCGACGCTGAGCGGATAGCCGCGGCTGAACTCCTCCGCGCTCATCGCACGCTTGCCCTCAGGCTGAACCTGCAAGAGCTCCAATTGCGTGCCCTCGCCGGCAGCAACGATCAGTCGCCCGGCGGGGGCATCGACAAGGCTGCCGGGCGCGGGCGCGTCCAGGACCGCATCCAATGCCTTCGCACGATGGACCTTTAGGAGCATGCGCCGATCGTGCCAGGCGAAATGTGTGTAACTACCCGGCCAGGGATTGAAGGCTCGGACCTCGCGCTCCAGACGAAGGGCCGGTTTGGACCAATCCAGCCCCCCGTCTTCCTTCGAAAATTTCCCGGCAAACGTCGCCTTTTGCTCGTCCTGAACCACCCGCGGCATCGTGTCATCGTTGCCCCTGAAACCCTCCAACGTGCGCACCATCAGTTCAGCGCCCAAGGGAGCCAATCGCGTCTCGAGCTCGCCGGTCGTCTCGCCGCCCAGGATCGGTAGCGAAGCCTGAAGCAGGATGTCGCCCGCATCCATCCGGTTGCTGATCCACATCGTGGTCACACCGGTGACTTCCTCACCCTCCAGGATCGCCGTCGCGATCGGGGAGGCCCCACGATAGGCCGGCAGCAAAGACGTGTGCAGATTGAGCGGCGCGATTCGCGGTAGTTTCAGAATCGATTGGGGCAAAAACTCGCCATAGGCCGCCACAACCAAAAAGTCCGGCTGCGCCGCTTGGATACGCCCCACTGAGTCCTCGTCCCGCACCCGCTCAGGCTGAAAGACGTCGAGCCCAAGCGCCGCCGCCGCGACCTTCACCTCCGGCGCCTGCATGACCCGCTTTCGCCCGCGAGGCTTGTCCGGGTGCGTCACAACCAATTCGATACGCCCCTCCGGCCACTGCGCCAAACGCCGCAACACCACCGCCGCAATCTCCGGGGTTCCCATGAAGACGATCTTGTACATGCCCTTGCTTTAGCAAAGCCTGGAGCTTTGATCAAGTTCCGGCCGGGTGGGCCCCCGGCCGGAAGCGTGATGCCCCTGGAGGGCATCACGCGAGGTCGGAGGTTCGCTGTGGGTGGTTTGGTGGCGATGTGGTTGAGGACGTTTGGTGCGGGGGTTCCGGCCTGGCGGCCGGAAGCCTGATGCC
>CALLYA010000515.1 GCA_937875495.1 uncultured Verrucomicrobiota bacterium | reverse complement strand
GCGCCCTCTGCGATCTCTGCGGGAGTCCTCCCCATCCGGATCCGAAGACCTTTTCACACAGCCTCTAGTTAGAATTGGAACACCAGATCCGCAAAGAACCTGGTGAAGTCCCGATCTTCACCCTCAGGATCCAGTTTCGATAAGAACAGCGTCGAGCCCAATTGCCAATTCGAGTGAAACTGATACTTCACCCGAAATCGATGCCCCTGGGCATTGGTTCCACCGTCGAACGAATCCGAATCCGTGAAGAGCCCGACCACCGAGTCCGCTTCCAGATCCCGCCAGTTATAGTCCAGTTCCCAGGATCCAGGCGCCTTCGCGCGATTGAGCGTAAAACCCAACATGTAAGCGGTCTCCTCACGCGCCGCCTCCGTATTCACCACGAAGTCGGTATAGAGCGAAACCGGCAGTCCCAAGGTGAAGTCAAGGACCGAAAAGAGCTCGAGCTCACCGAATTCCTCGCGGTATCTCAGGCTGGTCGCACCCTCCTCATCCTCCACTTCAACCACGCTGTTGCCCATGCCGTCATTGGCGTCCCAGACCGGTTCGAATCCCGCCAGGTTATCGTACAGATAATAGGCCACGCCGGAGGTCAGGACCACCTCCTCGCGCGGTTCCCATGCCATACCCAACTGGGCGCCGTACAGGAATGCGTCGCTGTCGGATTTCCGCTCGTCCACGATGAAGCCGCCCCCGTTGGCCAGCCAGGTCACACGCTCGCCCGCGCGCTTGTACTTCAGAGCCAGACCTTCAGGGTTCAGGTCTCCATCCCAAATCAGATCGTCGACGCGCATGAATGGGTTGGCCATCTTGCCGGCCCATAGGTTCAGGTCACCATCGCCCGGATGAAAGTCCACATACGCCTGATCAAGCCCGATGTCCTTCGTCGAAAACCCCTCGTCCAACGTCTGGTTGGTCGAAACCGGATTGTCCCCTCCAGTGGCAAGCCGAATGCGGGCGTCGACCTGCTCATTCACCTCGCCCTTCACCGAAACTCTCGCCCGGATCCGCCCGCGATCACGCCTCTCCTTGCCTTCGATATCCATGGACTCCGCCCGCAAACGTAGATCGCCCTTCACCGAAATCCGCTGAACCCAATCCGGGACCGATTCCCGCGCAAGTCCAGGTTCAGGCTCGACTGCCCAGGAATTAAACGCCCAACCAGCACACGCCACAAGCAGCCACACCATTCGCTGTTTCATGCCGAACTCCATTCTGGATTCTGACCTCCCATGATCCCGCCGCGAGAGCAGGCGCGAAGCACACATCGCTCCGCATGGCTTCTATACAGCCTTATCCCTTGCAGAAAAGGCGGCTACGGTTCATTCAAGGTTAGTTTTTCATCACGGAATTGTTCATATTCAGCCGGCATGAAAACTTGGTTCCGGGATGGTTCATTCACCCCGCTCAAGGCGGTTGTCCCGCACATCCATATCGTCCTCCGGATGACCACCGTGGCGGACGATATCACCTTGGGCGACGTATAGGACATCCTCGGCGATGTTCACCGCATAATCCGCGATCCTCTCCAGCGTCCGGGAGATGTTGATCATGTGGATGTACTGCTCCAGGTTTTGCGGATTCTGGCGCATGGCCTGGATTACGCTCGCATACATGGAGGCATGAATCCCGTCTACTTCATCGTCGGCCACCAGGACTTCCCTGGCCTGACCGATGTCCAGACCGACAAGGGAATCCAGGGATTGGCGCAACATCGTCGCCGCCCTGGAGACCATGCCCGCCAGGTCGAAGGGGATCGACTGCAACTCCGGCTTTTCGGCAAGGAATATCGCCTGCTCCGCCAGCTTGGTCGACAGATCCGCGATCCGCTCCAGGTCGTTGTTGATCTTCAAGACCGCGATAAGAAAGCGGAGGTCGTTGGCCAGAGGCTGGTACAAGGCCAGCGTGTGCAGACATTCCTCCTCCACCTCGATCTCCATCAGGTCCACCCGTCGGTCATCGGCGATCACTTGCCGGGCCAAATCGACGTCGCGTTCGTTGATCGCTCGAATGGCCAACTGTAAACTCTCCTCAGCCAGCGCACCGACTTGGATGATCATGATGCGCAGCCGGTCGAACTGGCGCTGTAAATGCGTCGTCATAAACACCTTCCAATCTTATCCGAACCTACCTGTGATGTAGTCCTCAGTCTCCCGCAGATGAGGATTGGTAAACAGATTCGCCGTCGGCCCATACTCGATCAGCCGTCCCAGATACATAAACCCCGTATAATCGCTGGTGCGCGATGCCTGCTGCATGTTGTGGGTCACCATCAGGATCGAATACTCGCCCTTCAGCTCCTGGATCAAATCCTCGATCTTGCCGGTGGCGATCGGGTCCAGGGCGGAACAGGGCTCGTCCATCAGCAGGACCTCTGGTTCCGCGGCGATCGCACGCGCAATGCACAAACGCTGCTGCTGTCCGCCCGACATGCCGAGCGCACTCTCGTTCAGCCGGTCCTTGACCTCATCCCATAGCGCAGCCCCACGCAACGACCGCTCACAGACCTCGTCCAAAACCGTACGGTCTCGCACACCGTCGATCCGCAAGGGATAGACCACGTTCTCGTAGATGCTCATCGGAAACGGATTGCTCTTCTGAAAGACCATCCCCATCCGCTTACGCAGCTCGATCACATCGGTCCAGGGGTCGTAGATGCTGTCCCCGTTGAGAAGCATATCGCCTTGAATTCGTACGACATCGATCAGGTCGTTCAATCGGTTCACCGAGCGCAACAGCGTGCTCTTGCCACAGCCGGAAGGCCCGATGAGCGCAGTGACCTTGCCCCGTGGGATCGCCATAGAAATGTCAAAAATCGCCTGGGCCTCCCCGTACCAGAGATTGAAGTGCTCCACCTCCAATACAATCTGCTCCCGCTTGATCTCGCGGTGAACCTCGCTGCGGACCTGCTCTCCTCGGCAAATCGCGTCCAGTCGACTCTCCGTTCGTTCCATCGTCTTCATATATTGCCTCTCTCACTCCCCACTTCTTAAAAAATAGACCCCTTGAATCTCCGCCTGAGCCGGTTGCGCAACCAGATCGCAAGCAGATTGAGCAGCGCGATCAGCGCGATCAGCAGGAGCGTCGTCGTAAACACGATCGGCTTGGCAGCCTCAGAGTTTTGGCTCTGAAAGCCGAGGTCGTAAATGTGAAACCCCAGGTGCATGAAACTCCCGTTGAGCCCAAACGGCGGCCGGGTCGAGATCGGCAGCTCAGGCGCCAGTTTCACCGCACCGACCAACATCAGCGGGGCCACCTCCCCTGCCCCGCGCGCCATGGCCAAAATCGTGCCGGTCATGATCCCGGGCATCGCCCTGGGCAACACGATCCGCTGAATCGTTTGCCACTTGCTCGCACCACAGGCATACGAACCCTCGCGCATCGAGTTCGGAACCGCCGAAAGCGCCTCCTCCGTCGCAACAATGACCACCGGCAGCGTCAACAGGGATAGGGTCAGCGACGCCCAAATCAGGGCGCCCTTCCCAAAGGTCGGATTCGGAAGCGCCGCCCTGTAAAACCCGTCGAAGAATGGGGTCGTGGCCACAAGCACCACCAGCCCAACCGCACTCCCCAGCCACAAGACCAGGGCTAACCTGCGCAGGAGCCGCAGCCATCGGTCATCCCCAAGCCGCCTGCGTCGCCGATTCGCAATCAGCAGCAAACCGAAGCCCAAGCCCCCCAGCACCGCAATCGCCGACAACAACAGGAACCATTCAAACCTGGGCAGCTCGATCACCGGCCCTCCATCCAGGTAGCCGCCGACCACATAGCAAAAGAACCCAAGTCCGAATACCCCGAACACGATGCTCGGCACACCAGCCAGATTGTTGATGGCAATGCGAATCGCACTCACCACCGCACCCGCCCTGGCGTACTCTCGGAGGTAAAGCGCCGCCATAACCCCGAACGGCACAACGGCAAAGGCCATCATCAATGTCATCACCACCGTTCCAATGATCGCCGGGTATACCCCACCCTCACTGTTCGCCTCCCGCGGATCCGCGGTGAGAAATTCCGCCCACCGATCCCGGTACACCCCCAGCTTCCCCCAAAAACTCAGACGGTTGGACGGGATGATCCGGACCAGGTCGCTCATCGCCAGTTCCTTCTCAACGCCATCCGCGGTCGTCAGGACCAACAGGAAGCCCTCATTCACCCGCCGGAGCTCGGCAATCTCCCTCATGATCTCGCCGTTTTCGCGTTGCGCCTGATGCTGCCATTCCAGGACCGCCAAGGCTCGCTCCCCTGTTTTCGTGCCGAATCGCTCCATGATCGCACGCTTGCCTTGATCCAACTCCGTACCCAGGCGGACCATCTCATCCCCGATCAGTGCGAGGCGCATTTCGGCACAGGCCCGGAACAGCTCCGCCCCGCCTGGAACCGCCCCCAACGAGCGATCGGCAGCTAGCACCATCCCGTCCCAACGAGTCCGAAGTTGCCCCAGCTCATAAAGCGACCGTTGCACGTCGACCAATCGCGCGACCTCCTCATCCAGGTCGGCCTCATGGCTGAGCTCCAACTCCAACTCGCGCAGATCGAGCCGCGCCGCCTCCATCCGCGCGTTGATCGCCCCAATCCGATCCTTTTGCAGCTGCTGCACGGACTCCACACCCGCTCGTACCTTGGGAAAATCGAGCTCGAACTGCGCCATCGCCGCCGCAGCACCCGGCCTGCGGACCTCCGCCCCGAGGATGATCCCCTCGCCCGTGTATTCCTCGGGCGGCACACGCTCGCCGGACTCCAGAACAAACTCCACTCGCGCCCCAGCCGGAACGGTCAGATCGTTCGCAAACCGCTTGGATTCTGCACCGCTAAGGGTTCGCATTGCCTCATCCAACCCGGTTTGCACCTCCCCCCAGCCCGCAGGCAGCTCACCAGGGTGCGATTGCGCAAAGTCCGCCAGCAGCTCGCGGACATTCCGCAGATCCCGCTCCCGCGGAGACTCGGGGCGGTCCCTGCGATGCAGGGAAGCAGCAAGCACCCCGTAAAAGCGCCCCCATTCCTGACGCTCCACCTCCACCGCCCACTCCGGCCATGCAATCGTCTCGATCTGGTCGTCATCCACCCAGGTGAAATGGGTGTTCGTCAGCTCGTAGTTCCCGGTCCGGATCATCCGCCGCATTCGCGGTTCACCACGTGGTTCCAAACCCGAATCCTCCACACGATAGGACTCCTCCCGACTCTGAATCCCCAAATGATGATCCCCGCTCAGGGTGGTGATCTGAACGATCGGCCGAGGCCAAAACGACGTCAGCCCCTGCCACACAACCAAGCCCAAAAGGCCGATAATCATGAAGAGACAAAGACAGAGCGCCCCGCCCGTGATCCAGATCATGGGCTCGCCGTGGGCGCTCAACGAATTCCTGGGCTTGGAGCGAAACGCTTTGTTGGACAATGGTTCCGTCGCTTGATGTTCCATGCTTGCCTGTCGAAGTGAAGAGGATTTTCAGTCGGATCGCTCTGACCTAGAGCTGGTACGCACGCTTGCGGAACCGGATGCGCACCGTTTCCGCCAGCGTGTTGACCACGAAGGTCAGAAGGAAGAGCGCGAGCGCCGAAAGGAACAGGGTGCGATAGTGCGCGCTGTTGCGCACCGCCTCCGGTAGCTCGACTGCGATGTTGGCCGAGAGCGTTCGCGCGCCTTCAAAGAGATTGATGTTCATCACCGGGGTGTTGCCCAGCGCCATCAGGACGATCATCGTCTCCCCGACCGCACGCCCCAGGCCGATCATTAAGGCGCTGAAGAGCCCGCTCATCGCCGTCGGAATAATGATCCTTGTCGTCGTCTGCCATTGCGTCGCACCGGCACCCAATGAGGCCGAACGTAGATGCGAGGGGACCGTCGAAAGGGCATCCTCGGCCAGGGTGTAAATGATGGGAATGATCGCAAAACCCATGACAAAGCCCACCACTAAAGCGTTGCGCTGATCGTAGGTGTCCATCAGCGCACCCCATCCGGGCAGCGGCTCGCGCACGTCAACCCCCGCCATGCTCAGCAGGAAGGCAATCAACGCGGAAAGCAGCAGCGCAAACAGGACGATCATCCCCGATTTCGAGAGCGCCCAAAAGGCCGCTCCCCGGCGGCTCATGCCCTGGACCCATACACGGGCCCTGACCTCCCATGTCCTGGACAGGATCAGGACCAACCCCAGCAACGTGATGGGCATGAGAACGAACCACAATCCGCCGAAGGCACTCCCGACCACGGGCACTGTGTGCCGCCCGTTCAGCCACATCTTGAAGTCGCCCCCGAACAGCCACTGCTCCATCAGCGGCCCCCAGCGGCTCGAGAGCCAGACCCCCAAAGGCAAGATCAAAAGCATCGGCAATAGACGCCAGTTGGCCCAACCAACAGTCAGACGGTGCGGCAGCAACTGCCAGATCAAGCCGGCAAAGACAAACAACAGGGGGATGAGGAGAAACATCACTAAGACCGCCATCACCGCCTGCTCAATCACCGGAGCAAAGACCAACGCGGCAAGAAACCCCAGTACCACACTCGGTAAAGATGCCATCAGCTCAATGACCGGTTTGATCCTGGCCTTGGCTCGCGGCGCCAGAAACTCGCTGGTGAATATGGCCGCCAGCAACGCGATCGGCGCACCGAACAGCATCGAATAAAGCGTCGCCTTCATGGTCCCAAAAATCAGTGGCACCATACTCAATTTCGGCTCGCTGTCGTCCGAGGCGCTCGAGCTCTGCCACATATACTCCGGTTTCGTGTAGCCCTCGTACCAAACCGGCAGGAATAGCGAGCGCAGCGACGCCTCGGGATACGCCTCGCCCATTCGCCAGTGGTGGAGCCGATCCCGGCCCCAGACATAGATCCCATCACCCTGTGGTGTGAAGACCGCCCCCAACATCGACTCGTCCGGAGCGAGGAATCCCTCCAGACGCCCGAGCTGCGTCTCGCTGACGGCGTAAATCACACGCACCAGACCGCCCTCATGCCCCGCTAGAAAGAGACGTGATCGTTGCGCCGAGGCCAGCATCCGTACCGGCTTGCCCCCCTCCGCACCGAAATCCTTGGCCCGGACCGTTCGCATGCCATCCGGGCCTACATCGTCAAGCCCAGGCTCCACGCCCTCCGGCCGCACCGAAAACCAGCCGAAGACCCGGCCGGCATCGTCACCCACCAGCAACGTGGTCCCCCCAATGAGCCAATCCAGCGCGGTCACGCGACGCTCCGGCGCCTCCAGTAAATCCAATTGCTCCGCCAACATCGGGGCGCCCTCGCCTTCAAGCCGATATCGGATTGCATGACCGTCGCTCCAAACCGCAAAAAGGAGGTCGCCAAGGTCGTTCAGACGTAAATAGTCCGGGGCGGTGTCCGGCGCCGGCACCGAAAGCACCTGCCTTCGAAGCGTGGCCTTCTGAGTCAGAAAATCCCTTCCCCCACGCAGTAGGACGTACTCAGAACCGCCCTCGCTCCCCTGCGTCCAGACCACCGCCTTCAGATTCGCGAGTTCCCCGGTCTGGTCCAGCGCAAGCACAGGCCCCGTCGATGCCGCAATCCCAACCGCCTCGGATACCTCCAGCCGCTGAAAGCGAAACGCCCCCTCCGATACGCGCTCAATGACCCCGTCCTCCCACGCAGCCGCGGCGCCAGTGGCGAGCCCGGCCAATGCAGGGGGGAGCTCCGACGCCTCCGGATAGGAGGTCCGCCAGCGCAGCTCGTAGGATTGCACCCAACCGTCCTCAAATCCAAGCAATAGGATTCCAGTCTGATTGGCGTATGAACAGGCCGTGGGAGTGCGATTCGGAGCGAGCGGTTTCGAGTATACCCGCCCGCCGTCATGAAGCCGGATCAGTTCGAATCCGCCGTCGGGGAAAACCGCCCAGCGAAGTACGCCGTACTCATCCACGCCCCAGTACGCCGGCTGGCCCGTATCACGATGGACCGACGACGCCACCGTAGAATCCTCCCAGCGGGGTGGCAGGAAGAGCGGGGCGACAACCCAAACCAGAAACAGGCCGACCATCGATACGGCAACAATAGTGCCAATCCCCCCCACCGTGATCACCGATTGGGAGAGCAGGTCCATCAGCTTGATCGCTGGTGAGGTTTTTCGCTTCCGCGCCCTGCCGGTATAGGATTTGGTTGGTTCTGACATAGCACACCCCGGTTTGAGCACTCGGCCCGGATGCCGAACCCGCCGGGACCGCAGACCCGGCGGGCGAAAGGTCCCCAGACTTCAATGCCTGAGGCGTCCGAAAAGTTAGTCCCTTTCCCAACCTGGCTTTCCCACCCGGATCCGGAGCGCCTCCCGCAGAGGACGCGGTGGCTTTTCGACCTGGTTATGGGAGGTGTTGAGGGTCAAGGCCCTGATCCATCCTTATTGGGGGGGGATTGTGGTGAAATGCGTTTTCTGCAGACCAAGGCAGTTGCCGGAAACAGCTCCGACGAATCTGAATTCCCCCCTTCCCAATACCTTTGCGCCTCTGCGCGAGTCCTCCCCATCCGGTCCCAGAGACCCTTCTGGAGGCCCAATACGGTTTTCGAAGGGCTCAGGCCTGGCTCATTGATCTGTAAGCCGCATCATTATTTCTGGCCGACAGCCTCGAGATCGGCAGTCGCCACCACGGCCGGTACCGGTAAATAGCCGTCCTTCAGAACCTCGGTCTGTCCCTGCGCGCTGAATACGAACTTCAGGAACTCAGCCCGCAAGGGGTCAAGACTCTGACCCGGTTTGTAGTTTAGATAGAGATACAGAAAACGGCTCAGTGGATAGGATCCGGCATTCTCCGCGGAGGGGACCACCATGTCCGATGCGCCGTCCCCGGCAATCGGGACGGTGGCAACATCCGCCGTCTTATACCCGATGCCGCTGTACCCAATCGCGTAGCGGTCGGTCGCCACACCCTGAACGACTGCCGAACTTCCCGGCTGCTCCTTGACGTCATCCCGAAAATCCCCCTTGAATAAGGCATTTTCCTTGAAAAAGCCGTAGGTGCCCGAGGCGCTGTTTCGCCCATACAGCCGAATCGGCTGATTGGCCCATTCCCCGGTCAGACCCAATTGCCCCCAGGTCGTGATGGGCCGGGCGAGACCACCCTTGCGGATCTTTGAAAAGATCGCGTCGATCTGTTGCAGAGTGAGCCCCTTTTGGGCGATCGGATTGTCCTTGTGGACATAGACCGCAAGCATGTCGATCGCGGTCCGCATCGCCACAGGCTTGTACCCGTATCGCTGCTGAAATGCGTCGATCTCCGCGCTCTTCATCTCCCGACTCATCGGACCGAACGTACTCTGTCCCGCGATCAGCGCCGCAGGCGCTGTGCTCGAGCCCTTGCCTTCGATCTCAACCCGGACCCCAGGGTACATCTTTCGAAAACCTTCCGCCCAAAGGGTCATCAGGTTGTTCATCGTGTCGGACCCGACGCTCTTGATGTTACCGGATACCCCGGAGGTCGCCGTGTACGGAGCCAGATCCGGATCAATCTCAACCGCATGCGCACCGGCAAGACCAAGTCCACTCAGAGCTATCGCGCCGGCAAGAGCGATCCCAGAGAACGAAAAAACTGAGCTGATTGTGTGACCTCTCATCATTGCATTCCCTCCAACCGTTCAATGTTGCCGATCCTGTGCCACCCATGGAACTCCATGATCTCAATGGGATGCGGTGATCGGTGTATACTCTATACCCCGCGAATGTTAACCGGGTATCGCCGGTTGGTTAGGAATCCATGAAATCGGAATGTGCAGGGTGAACACGCTGCCCTTGCCCTGTGCACTCGTGAGCTCCACCCGGCCACCGTGGATCCGAACGATATGGTCGACAATGGAGAGCCCAAGCCCGGTCCCACCCTCCTTCCGACTGCGATTCCGATCCACGCGATAAAAACGCTCAAAGATCCGCGAATGGTGCCGAGGATCAATACCACAACCGTAGTCGTGCACGGAGATCGCCACATCGTCACCCCGGCGCTCGGCGCGGACCTCGATCGGACGCTCGCTTGCACCATACTTGAGCGCGTTGTCGATCAGATTGACCAAGGCCTGCTCCATCAACGGAGCATTCAGCCTCGCCTGCAATCCCGGCTCGCATTCGACAAGAATGCCCGAGGCGTCGTAGTCCGACCGCAGGCTGCCCACCTCGACCGCCGATGAAATCAACTCCTCGATCGAGACCGCCTCCGTGGAAATGCAGGCGCGTCCCTCCTGCGCGTCTATCCTGGAAAGCGTGAGAAGATCCTCGATGATCGATTCCAGCCGCATCGCCTGCCGATGGGCAATCCTCAGGAAACGCTCGGCCTTCTCTGGATCGCGATAGACCCCGTCCAATAACGTCTCGATGAACCCCAGAATCGAAGTGACCGGCGTCTTCAACTCATGCGATACGTTGGCTGCGAAATCGTGCGCGATCGCCTCCAGTTGCCGGAGCCTCGTGATGTCCTTAAGGACCAATAACGCCCCAATCCGTTGACCCTGAAGATCGTTTAAGCCGGAACAACAACCGATGATGCGCCGATTCTCCGGCCCCATGATCGTGACTTCCTTGGTCATGATTTCGCTCGAGCTTTTCGCCTGCCGGATCAAGGCGTCCAGTGAGCTGTTGCGCACCACCTCCTGGAGGAGTCGCCCCGTCACCGCCGTCGGGTCAGAATGGCACATTTGGCCGGCAGCACTGTTCATCAGAATCACACGATCCTCCGAATCGACCGCAATCACGCCGTCCGACATCGCGGTCAGGATCGCCTGCGTCCGTACACGTTGCCGCTGCTCTTGCTCAATCCGCTGGGTCATCGCATCGGCCATCGCGTTGAGGACCACGCTCAGGTCATGCACCTCCTTGGTCTCGGCCAACGGAAAACGCACATCGACCTCGCCCCGCGTCAACCGCAAAGCGCCTTCACGTAGGGCATGCAGCGGCTGAATGAAACGCTTGAAAATCTTTACAGCCGCCCAGGTCACGATCATCGCGATTAAAAGACCACCGAAGAACAGGCTGATGCGAATGCCACGCTGGGCGTCTCGAATTCCTGTCATCGGCAGCGAGACCCGCAGGACCCCGATCACTGCACCCTCCTGATGCAACGCCCTGGCCACGTAGAGCATGTTGGTGCGAAGCGTGTCACTGAACCGGAGGGAGCGCCCCACCCTTCCGGCAAGCGCGTCCTCGATTTCTGGACGGTCCAGGTGGTTTACCATCAATGAAGGCTGATCCTGACTCTCCCCCATGACCTCGCCGTTCGGCAGCACGACCGTGATGCGTACCAGGGAGTCCACACCCAAACCCTTGCACAACGTGTCAACCCGTGCCCGATTCCCCGATTCGATCTCCTCGATCAACCGATCCTCAATCAGATAGGTGATCCGCTCCAGATCGTATGCCTTCTCCT
>CALLYA010000514.1 GCA_937875495.1 uncultured Verrucomicrobiota bacterium | reverse complement strand
TCTCCCGCAGAGATCGCAGAGGGCGCAGAGGGGTATTGGGAGGGGGGAATGCAGAAACGTCGGAGCCGTTTTCTGCAACTGCTCTGGTCAGTCAGTAGGGGGGGATTCAACAAAAAAAGTTTGGACCAAAGCATTGGCACTACCCATCCCTATGGCCAGGTCGAAAACGCCACCGCGCCCTCTGCGGGAAGCTTTCCGGATCCAGATGGGAAGGGGGCGAGTTGCTGCCTCCATCCTTTCGGCTGACCTCTGCCTGCTATGCACTTCTCATTCTGCATAGAGGCCTTTGTTGAGCATGCGTGCGCGGCGGCCCATTTCGCGGTAGTCGTCGAGGTATGGGTGTGGATAGGATAGGAGTGCGTGGCCGTAGCCTTGGCGGATGATCTCGAGGTTGACGTTGAGGCCATCGGGCACGCGGTAGAGGTAGGCGAGCAGGCGCCCGTAGCGGTCGGTCTTGTTGGCAGGGTCGTATTCGAGCCAGACCTCTTCGCCTTTGAGCAGGCTTTCGAGGAAGAGGGCTGCCTCTTTTCCGAACTCCTCGACCGGTTTCTGAGGATGGACGGTTTCTGGGGTATCGACACCGATGAGGCGGACCGGCATTTCCTCGCCATTGAGTTGGATTCTCACGGTATCACCGTCGACGATGCGCACGATCGGCGCGCGGTCGAGGCTGCTGAAGTCGCTGGGGCCTGCGGGAATGACGGGTGGGGGCACGGCGATCTGGCTGCAACCGGTCAGGATGGGCAGGAGGGCGCAGAACAGGGCGAACAAGGGTTTTGATTGAATCTCCATGGCACGGCCAACCTAGCAGCGTGATCCGTGATGCCCAAACCGAGCACCTGCTGATTTCGCGCACGGATTGTCCCATTGCCTCGCAACCGTCAAGGGAAGGTGTCCGAGCAGGGGTGGTTTTCGATTGACACACGCCATAGTTCCCCTGGAGGATGGCGTCAAAGCATGGTTCGGCTGGAATTGTGTACGTATATGGGAGAGCTGCAATGTTTCGATGGAACCTATTTCTTGCCGTCGGTGTCGCATTTGGGTGCGCCGTGGCGTCATTATCGGGGGCGAGCTTCGGCGGATTTGAGTATGCGAGCAGTTCGGGCTTGATCATCATCACCAAGTATACTGGGCGGGATGAGGTCGTACACATCCCGGATATGATAGAGGGGCGGCCTGTTGTCAGCGTTGGAGAGGATTCCTTCTATGGGCGCAGGGATCTGGTTCAGGTGACGATTGGGGGCAATGTCGAGAGCATAGGCCAGGAGGCATTCTATCAATGCGTCAGCCTGAGCTCGGTGGTCTGGACGGATGAGCTCGAGAGTATTGGGGACCGGGCCTTCCTGGGCTGCACGAGCTTAGGTTCGGTGACGATCGGCCCCGGTCTGACCAGTATCGGGAGCCAGGCATTTGCAGGCTGCACGGCTTTGAGGTCAATCGAGGTGAGCGATCTCAACCCGAATTACAGCAGCCTCAATGGGGTTCTTTTCGACAAGGACCAAACGATGCTGATCCAATATTCGGGAGGAGATGCAGGCGCCTATGTCATCCCTGACAGCGTCAGAGAGGTCGGGGATTGGGCATTCCGGGGATTCTCGGGGCTGACCAGCGTCACGATTCCCGAGGGTGTTGCTGGAATCGGCGAATCTGCGTTTTCTCTGTGTCCGAACCTGACCCGAATCGACGTCAGCGAGCTGAACAGCGCCTTCAGCAGTGTCGATGGAGTCCTTTTCAGCAAGGACCAATCGGTCCTCATCCTGTATCCCGGCCGGGGTACGGGGGCATATTCCGTTCCCGAGGGCACCACTGTCATTGGTGATGACGCATTTTATGGGTGCACGGGTCTCACACGAGTGGAAATACCGGTCGGTGTCACGCATATCGGTGAAAACGCCTTCTTGAATTGCACCGGCCTCACCAGCATGGAGTTTCCCAGCAGCCTGACGATGATTGGATGGCTTGCATTCAGGGGTTGTATCAATCTTTCGAGCGTGACCTTTCCGGAGAGCCTGACCCTAATCGACGGATATGCGTTTTCTGGATGCGAAAAACTGGCCGGGGTGACGTTGCCCGCAGGCTTGGTCAGTATTGGGCATGAGGCATTCGGCGGCTGTCACGGCCTCACCAGTATCACGCTCCCGGAATCGGTCGGCATAGCTTGGGGCGCATTTAATGATTGCAGCAATCTGAGTCGCCTTGACGTGAGTCCCTTGAATCCGGATCTAACCAGTATAGATGGAGTGGTTTATGATAAGAGCCTTTCACAACTCAGAAGTTTCCCTTGTGGCTATTCCGGCTCATTCTCCATTCCTGACCATGTTACCATGGTTTCGGGTCAAGCCTTTAAAAACTGTCCCAAACTGACGGGATTAACAATCGGTGAAAACATAGATGACTTCCAATTAGGATTGTTTAAAGATTTTACTGGCAGTAGCAATCTTGCAAGAGTTGATGTGAGTCCAAGCAATAGCCACTTTAGGAGCGTTGATGGCGTGCTCATCAGCAAGTCGATGTGGAATGATCTGATCCGATGTCCGCCAGGGTTTCAAGGGGCATTTGTGATTCCTGATTACGTGACTCTGAGCGAGCAGGGGGCCTTTATGGACTGCACCGGTCTGACCCATGTGACGATTGGCGCGGGAATGGAGAGCATAGGCTCCTTCATGTTCTACGGTTGCAGCAGTCTGACTGATGTTGTGATTCCAGACAATATTGTTTATATTGATGATTGGGCATTTAAGGGATGCAGCAGCTTGACCGAGGTGGCGATTCCCCAAGCTGTCAAGGTCATTAGGAGTGATGCATTCGCCTCCTGCGACAGCCTCACTCGAATAGATGTGCATCCGCTCAATACCCAATACAGCAGTATTGACGGAGTTCTTTTCGACAAGAGCCAAACAATCCTGAAGCAATGTCCTGGCGGGTATGCTGGGGTCTGTTCCCTGCCTGAGACCGTTTCAACCATTGAAGAGAGTGCACTACAGGAATGCGGGAACCTGGTTGGGTTCGACGTGCATCTGCTGAACCCGAATTTCAGCAGCATTGACGGGGTACTCTTTGACAAGACCCAGACAACGCTCCTCCGATCTCCGGGTGCGCGGCAGGGGGAGTACAGGGTTCCCGACGGCGTCACCAAAATTGATCGTTGGGCCTTTGCCAACAACCGCGGTCTGACGAGAGTGACGATCGGTGGGGAGGTTAGCGGCATAGGCCCCTGGGCGTTTCGTGGTTGCGAGGGACTAACCGGTTTGTATTTCGAGGGGGACGCACCATTGATCGGCGTCGACGGCTTTGACGGCGCGCCTGAAGGACTGGTTGTCTACTATCGGGCAGGTACGAGCGGATGGGGTGACACATTGGCGGGGCGGCCGACGGCCCTGTGGGGGGAAGTGCTGGCGCAGCTTCAGCTGGGGGCGCCATGGTATGATGGGGTCGGCTTCAGTTTCTCGATCGCCGGGCCGAGCAACGGGTCCGTGGTGATCGAGGCATGTGAGGATCGTGTGACAAGCGATTGGCAACAGATCGGCAGCACTGTCCTTGATGAGCAGGGCACAGGCAGCTTTGTCGATTCGGATTGGGCGAGTTATCCAGCCCGGTTTTACCGTGTGCGAATGAATGCGGAGTGATGCATCCGGCCCCACCGACCGTCGGCCTGTGGGCCCGGGGAGAGGACTCCCGCAGAGATCGCTGAGGGCGCAGGGGGGGGGAGCAGGCATGTTGGGTGGGCTTCCAGAAAAGGCTCGGTTTGGGTGGCAGCGGCGGGATACAAGGGGGGAAACCATGAAGGGATTATTATGGACCATCCAACTACCTCCTGTTGTTCTGTTCAGACCCGGCGTGAGGCGCTGTTGCGAATCGGTGTCTCTGCGGGGGCGATCCTGGCCGGCGAGCTTTTTCTACCTGTCCGTGCGCGGGCGCAGGCGGCTGAGTTGCGGCCGTTGCAGCGGTTTCCGCGGATGATGCAGGAGCACCTCGGCGCGGCGGTGCGTGCGTGTGACGAACGACGCCGGGCCAGGCTCGCCACGCTTCGGGATAAGGCGGATGCCGAGGCCTATGTCGAGGAGGTGCGCGGCAAGATCCTGCAGAGCTTCGGTCCGCTGCCGGAGAAGACCCCGCTCAACGCACGTGTGACGGGTGTGTTGCGGCGGGATGCGTACAGTATCGAGAAGCTCATCTTTGAGAGTCGGCCCGGGTTTTTGGTGACAGCGAATCTCTATCTCCCGGCTGGGTTGGACCAGCCGGCGCCGGGTGTGGTGGGTGTGTGTGGTCACTCCACGGGCGGCAAGGCGGAGGCTGCCTACCAGTCCTTTTGCCAGGGGTTGGCGCGCAAGGGGTTTGTGGTCCTGATCATTGACCCGATCAGCCAGGGTGAGCGGTTGCAGTATGTGGATTCCGAGTTGCGCTCGCGGATCGGGGTCGGAGTGCGGGAGCATTTGTATGCGGGCAACCAGCAGTTCCTGGTCGACGAGTTTCTCGGAACGTGGCGTGCGTGGGATGGGATACGGGCGCTCGACTACCTGCTGACGCGGCCGGAGGTGGATGCGCGGCATGTGGGGATCACCGGCAATTCAGGCGGTGGGACGATGACCACGTGGCTGTGCGGATTGGAGCGGCGGTGGACGATGGCGGCGCCGAGCTGTTTTGTGACGACGTTCCGCCGGAACTTTGAGAACGAGCTGCCGGCGGACACGGAGCAGTGTCCGCCTCGGGCCTTGGCGCTGGGCTTGGACCATGAGGATTTCATAGCGGCGATGGCGCCGAAGCCGGTGATATTGCTTGGCAAGGAGCGTGACTTCTTTGACATCCGCGGGACGGAGGCGGCGTATGCGCGGCTGCGCAAGCTCTATCGGCTGCTCGGTGCGGAGGGGAACATCGCGATGTTTGCGGGTCCGACCACGCATGGCTTTTCCCAGGAGAACCGCGAGGCGATGTACGGCTGGTTTGAGCGTGCGGTGGGGTGGGACTCGGACGGCAAGGAGCCGGAGCTGACACTGGAGGAGGAGCGCGACCTCTGGTGTACACCGGACGGGCAGGTGGCGCCGTTGGGTTCGCGAACGATCTTCAGTTACACGGCGGAGAAGTCGAAGAGCTTGGCGGAGGCGCGTGTGGGGCTGACGGGTGCGGGGTTGCGGTCGGCATTGAACCGGCTTTTGCGATTGCCGGCGGTGGTAGAGCCGCCGGATTACAGGATCATGCGTCCGCTCTCCGGGCGTGGGCATCCGCAGCGGTACACGGCCAACTATGCGGTCGAGACGGAGCCGGGAGCCTTTGCGCTGCTCTACATGCCGGTTGCGGACTCGCATCAATCGCGGATCCCGCAAGCGGATGGGGATGCGGTGGTGACGTTGTATGTAGGCCATCGATCGATTGACCAGGAGCTACGTGAGCCGGGCTGGGCGCGTGGGCTGGCCGAGGCGGCGGCGCCGACGCGGTTTTTCGCGTGTGACCTTCGCGGGCTGGGCGATTCGAAGCCGGAGACGTGTGATCCGGGGAGCTTCGACCATCCGTATGGCAGCGATTATTTCTATTCGATCCACGGGATCATGTTGGACCGGCCGTATCCGGCGCAGCGGACGCGGGATTTGCTGGGCGTGATCGCGCTGTTGGCGTCGCGGGGGTATACGCGGATTCACCTTGCAGCGTCGGGCTGGGGCACGATTCCGGCGACGTTTGCCGCGGTATTGTCGGAGCATGTCGTGAAGGTCTCGCTGAAGGGTGCGATGGAATCGTTCGCGGCGATTGCGGAATCGGAGGATTACGACTGGCCGCTCTCGAGCTTTGTGCCGGGGGTTCTGGGTGTATTGGATTTGCCGGATTGCTATGCCGCGCTGGTGCAGAAGGGGCTGCAGATGGTCGCGGACGTTTGAGTGCCGGATGTGAAGGAATGGACAACCACCGGATGGATGGGTTTATGAATAGAGCGTGTTTGATTTTGGCAGTATTGATGGGTCTCTGTTTTGCGGGGTCGCGGGCGATGGCGGCGGAGGTGCGGGTGCCGGCGTTTACGGCCTATCTATCGCCTGACGCGGGTGGCGCGCGGGTGAGTGAGGGCAGCGGGATCACGCGTTGGCGCGATCCTGATCAGAAGATCTTGTGGTATGGGCAGATGAAGCGTCCGCTCGAGCTGAGCGCCACGGTGGAGCTGCGGTTGCCGGTCGGGGTGGCGTCGAAGCTGCGTCTGACGGTTGCGGGCGCGAGTCGTGAGGTGGAAGTGCAAGGCGCGGGCGAGGCGGAGTTGGTGCGTGCGGAGTTCGGCAGCTTCAGTGTGGCGCGGGCTGGGTATGAGAGTTTCATGTTGGAGTCTTTGAACGCGGCGGACGCGCCTGCCGGTGACATTGTGGCGTTGGTATTGGGTGGCGTGGCGGAGGCGGATTGTCATTTCAACATGAAACCGCGGCGCAACGCGGCCTCGGTCCATCTCTTCTATCCGACACCGCGCGATGCTGAGATCGAGTGGTTCTATTGCGAGGTCCAGGCGGTGGACGACCCGGTGACGACCTTTTACATGGCGTGTGGGTTTCACCGGGGATATTTCGGGATGCAGGTCAACAGCGAGACCGAGCGCCGGATCATTTTCAGCGTATGGGACAGTGGTGATGAGGGGATCGACCGGGGGAAGGTGGCGGCGGAGGACCGTGTGCAGCTGGTAGCGAAGGGTGAGGGTGTCTATGCGGGTGACTTCGGCAACGAGGGCACGGGTGGGCACAGCCATCTGAAGTACATGTGGAAGACGGAAGAGCCGCAGCGGTTTCTGCTGACGGCGGAGCCGGTGGACGAGACGCACACGATCTTTGCTGGGTACTGGTATCATCCGGAGCGCGGGGAGTGGATGTTGATCTCGGCGATGAAGGCGCCGAAATCGGGCGAGCGCCTACGCGGCCTTCACAGTTTCAGTGAGAATTTCTGGGGCAGCACGGGGCATCTCCGGCGCAAGGCGCTCTTCCGGAACCAGTGGATCAAGCTGGCTGACGGCACATGGCAGGAGCTGACGAGGGCGCGGTTCAGCCATGACGGGACCGGCAAGGCGGACCGTTTGGATCGGTTCATGGGGGTGGAGGATGGCGCCTTCTTCTTGTCTCACGGCGGCTTTGTCGAAGGCTTCACGGAGTATGGCACGGAGTTTGAGCGCCCGGCCGGCGGCGGACCGCCGGATCTCGGCCTGGCGGGCGGAAGCCTGAGGCCCGCTGTGGGTGAGGCTGAGGCCGAGGGCTTGTGAGCGGCTGGGCCTGTGGATGAGCAGAGGTGGACGGAGTGGACATTGTGGACAGCATGGACGGACCTGAGCGGGGCCATCCACGTGCAATTGCGGATCGGGGATTGCAATGCTCAGCGGCGAGTCACTCGCGCGAAGCGCTCCGGAGCTGACCTCCGACCTCTGACCTCCGACCCTCGCGCGGGCCCCCAGGGCCACGCGCCGCAGCACGCAGAGTCGTGCTGCGTCCCCGCGCGCCATTGGAAGCTTGGGGCTTTTGCGGGGTCATAGCCGATGAGGTGATTGCGATCGATTGGTTTGCGGGTCATGGGGCGGGTGTAGCGCCATGGCTGGTCTCCGAGGATTTCCTTGCAGAGGTCTGCCAGGACCGGGTCGTACTCGATCAGTTCGGCGCGGGTATTGACGTGGTTATGGATGCCGTCGTTTTGGCGGTTGTCATCGAACCAGCTCTGGACGGCTTCGGCCCAGTACTCGCTGTGATTGGAGCCGGCGTAGGTGCCTTCCCAGAGGCCGGCCGCCTGGGCGGCCTCGTAGGCTTTGCGCAGGCGGCGATCGAAGGTGGGGTCGACGGCGCGCAGGCCGCTGCCGTGGATGGTATGGGCGAACTCATGGATGAGGATGTTCTCGGTCGAGTAGGGATCGTTCGGGTAGCAGAGCAGGTTCTCCTCCGCGCCGCTGACGATTTGGCCGCCCAGTCCGCGTGCGCGCCGATCCCAGTAGTCCTTGGGCTGCATATTTGCCTGTTCAGGGAGATCGGTTGTGTATTCGTTGTAGGCCATGATGACCATACGCACGCCGTTATCGGCCATTGCCTGCAGGATATCCGGGCGATGGCCGATGACTTTGTGCACGATCCAGGCGGCCTCGCGCAGTGCGAAATCGGAGACGTTGGCCGAGCCGAGGATCGGCAGGGGTCCACAGGCGAGGTATTTCTGGTAGAACGGATCGAGTTCGAAGCGTTCCCGAAGTTCGTTTGGGACGGATCCGACTTCTCCGATTTCGGGATCGGCCTCTGCTCGCAGCGGAGCGGGCGTGATCAGGATGCAGAGGACGGCTATGAGCGCTGCAGTGCACTTGGTATTCAGCATGGGACAATGCTCTCGGTGGTGGATGGTTGCATCAATCGTGTCGGACCCAGACCCTGGAGTTGAGGCCGCGGCGTCTGCGCTGTTCGGGGGCGCTCGCATCGGTGGGAGTTTGGGGTTGGCGGTTATCGCGTGCGTAGTATGGGATGGCGAGCAGGGGGCTGTTTTCGTTCCACTCGCCCTGGATGGTGAGAACACCTCCGAGGAGGTCTTCCTGCCAATGGGTGGTGAGCGGGGCCTTGCTTGGGAGTGGCTGTTCGAGGTCCTGGTCGACCTGTTCGAAGGCATAGACGAGCGGTCCGTACTTGAGGGCGACGCGGCCTTGGGTGGCGTTGATCTGGTCGATCCCGGTCACGCGCTGGACGCCCATGAGCATGGTGAGTGCGATCGTGTCGCCGGTGGCCCAAGTGCGGCGCAGGACCGCGTACCCGCGCCGCGTCTCGTAGGCCACTGGCTCGCCGTTGAGCGACAAAGCCGTGATCCCGTCCAATTCGGGTGTGGATTCATAGAGGGTACTGACGCTGCGGTTAGGGATACGGATATGGAGTTCGAACTCGCGTGGCTGTTCGGGGTGGAGTTCGATTTTGACCTCGCCGTCCCACGGGTAGTTGGTGGTCTGGACGATGCGCACATCGGTGCCGGCGCAATCCTCGACGGTCATGCTACCGCCGACGAACAGATTCACGTAGATGGCATCGGGTCCGCGGACATAGGTCCAGGTCGGCAGCATGAGCAGTACGCGCGGGATATTGCCGACGCAGCAGGGGCAACTGTGCCAGTCGTAGCGGAACCCGTGTGAGTCGAGCGGGTTTTGGTAGTAGAAATTGGCGCCTTCGAGGTCGATGGAGCCGAGGAGCGCGTTGAAGAGGGTTTCCTCGTAGAGATCGGCGTAGCGTGCGTCGTGATAGATCATATTCAGGCGATGGAGAAACATGATCATGCCGCAGCTGGAGCATGACTCGCAGTAGGCGTTGTGTGGGAGCGAATAATTGGGACCGAAGCCCTCCGATGTCTCTCCGCTGCCGATGCCGCCGGTGAGGTAGTACTTTTTATTGACGAGGTTATCCCAGAGGGCGGTGACGGCGCTGAGGTAGTCGACATCGCCGGTTTCCATGGCGATATCGGCCATGCCTGCGTAGGAATACGACGCGCGCACGGCGTGTCCGACCGCTTCGTACTGCTCGATGACGGGGACATGGCTCTGGTCGTATTCGCTGCCGCCGTGCCGGCAATCCATGAGGAACTTGGAGAGTTCGATATAGGGGGTGCCGGTGGGCTTGCCTTCGATTTCGTTGACGAACCGGCCGAAGCGCACGAGTGCGATCTCCATCGCCTGATGTCCGTCCCACCATTCCTGTTTGGGTGCGGGTCCGATGTGTTGGACCCAGCAATCGGCCAATCGCTTGGCCGCGTTATAGAGGCGCAGGTCGTTGCCTTCGGTGAGGAGGTAGTGTGCGATGGCGCATTCGAGGAAGTACCCGGCGACGTAGCCCTCATGTTCGCCGCGATGGCGTGGGGACCAGTGCGGCCATCCATTGAGCGTGAACGCGGTCTGCAGGTAGCCGTCCGGCTCCTGAGCGGCGAGGATTTGCGGGATCCAGCGGTCGAGCGTGTCGCGCATTTTCTCCTGTGCGGCGCGGATCTCGCTGTCGTCTTTGGGGTCGACCATGAGTGCGACGCAGATTGATTCGAGGGTGTTGTAGATCCAGGCATTGGAGAAGACGTAGCCGCGGTGTCGGCCGGCCTGTTCACCGGCGAGTTTTTTGGCGGCTTCGGCGAAGTTATTGAGTCCGCCCTCCGGCAGCTCGGGATCTTCGATCTTCCGGATGCAGTGGGGGATCCACTCGGTGATGAGGGCTTTGGCGCGATGGTTCCAGAGGGGGCTGTCGAGGGTGTACGCGATGGTCTCGACCGGTTCGAGGTGTGCGGCCGGCGGCGGGGCGGTGGCGTGGACCAGGACGGTATCGCTGCCTTCGAGCGCGCCCATGCGTGCGGTCAGGCGCAGGACGTAGTCACCGGTCTCGGAAAAGGTGGCGGTGGTAGCGGTTGCATCGGGCGAGCTGAAGGTCACATCACCGGGACCGGCGAGCTTGGACCATTCGATTGCGACCGGCTGGGCGTCGCCGGTGGCGAGGGTACGGATGTGACCACGGAGGTAGGTCTTACCGCCGAGGACGACGGCGCGTTCGATGCCGGCGTCGACCGAGGGCGGGAAGGCGGGGGAATTGCCTGAATCGAGGACCTGCCACTCGAGGATGCCGCTGGAGAAGGTTTCGAAGGCATCGATCTCGAGCCGGAGCTTGGTGGTGGTGACCTCGTCGAAGGTGGTCTCGTTGTACTGATCGGTCGCGGTGCCGAGTCCGACCGGGTTGGGTACCGGCACGAACTCATCCCCGTTCCAGAACAGGAGCCGACAGGCGGCGGGTTCATGGACGCCGCGGCCGTCGGCCCACCAGTAGACGCGGATGCGGTTGGTCAGGATTGGTTGTGGCCAATCGTACTGGACCCATTGGGTCCCTTGAGTGGGCCAATTCCCGTAGGATCGCGGGCGGTTATCGCGGGAGTTACGCGGGTCGAATCCGTCATTGAGGGCGCTATTGGCGGTATCGCCGGAGACGTAAGAGGAGGAGGGGACGGCGACGGTGGCGAGATTAGCGGCTTCGGCCTCGGCTCTGGCCTGGGTGGTGATGGTGATTGCTGATACGAGGCAGACCAGCAGGCAGCAGGCGAGTTGGATCGAGGTGGGGGTTGGGGGTATGCGTTTCATTTTGGTGTTTTCCTGAGATGGGTGACGGTCATCGGTTGGTTTCGGGTTGAGTGGGGGTATGGATGAGGCGGATTCCGTAGATGCCTGGGATGGCACCGGATGTTCCGGCCTTTTGGAAGCGGATGGTGACACGCTCCTTCCCTTGCGCGAGGGCGGGTGGGATCGGGTATTGCACTGGATAGAGGCGTTCGGGTTGGCTGCTCTCGATCTGTTCAGCGGCGATGGCCTGGCCATCGACCAGGATCTCGAAGGTTTCGGCGGCGCGCCTGCGCTCGC
>CALLYA010000513.1 GCA_937875495.1 uncultured Verrucomicrobiota bacterium | reverse complement strand
GAGTAGGAGTAGGAGTAGGGGGAGGTCTGGCGAAGCGGGATATTTAAAAAATCTCCCCCCAAAGGTAGGGGGGAGCAGAGCATGGAACCTAACTACCCCCATAGGCAGGTCGAAAACGCCACCGCGCCCTCTGCGGGAGGCTATCCGGATCCGGATGGGAAAGTCTGGTTGGGGACGCGGATACCTTTTCGGACGGGCTCGAGCTATGACCGGAATGCGAACGGGGGGCGGGCTCAATGCCAGGCCTTGGACAAGGCACGCCACTCCGCATCCAGTCCCAAGGAGCGCGAAAGCACCGAAAGTTGGCGCAGTTCGACCTCCCGCCGAAGGGAGTCCTCTTCATACAAAAAGTCGTCATTCGCGTCATCAAACCGGCTGTGCAGCTTGGTCAGATAGTTCTTCGCGCCGACCAGCAGGGAATACCAATCCAGCATCTGATCGCCGAACTCACGTTCCAGGCGCTGAAACGACTCAGCCCCAAGATGCACACGGAGTCCGTCGACGTGCAGGATGCGGACCATGGCCCGGAAACGGCGCTGCAGGGTACGCTCGAGCTTCTTCTGAAAGACCAGCTCCGCGTATGGGACGGCGACCCTGCGGACCGCCCCCTCGCGGTCGGCAAGGCTCTTGAACTGACCATGCCGAAGGTCCAACTGCCCGATCAGATCGAGCATGGTTTCGCGGTCCAGGAGCTTCAGGGAGCAGAGCCACTCGATCAACGACTGGTTGTCCCGAATCCGCTCCAGAACCGATCGGTTCAATTGCTCCTCAATCTTCTGATCGACCTTTTGGCGCATGGCTTCCTGCCAGGTCTGATCCAACCCGAATAGGGCTTCGGAAAAATGCTGGATCCCACGCGGCAGTTCCACGAACAGGTCCGAGAGCAACAGGAGAAGCTCGACGTGTTGGTTGAGGCGGATGAATTCGAGTTCGAAGTAGGAACTGTGAGCCACCCCAGCGGTATCGGATGCAGCGGAGCGGATCAAATGCTGTACCGCACCAGCGAGGCGGGTAAACTTATCGCCCAGGAAGGAGCGTGCGAGGTCGGCCCGTGACCGGGTCCGTGGATTGAACATCCAGGCGAGTCGAAACCACTGCCGCCCGTCCGAGACGGTCTCGCTCTCCAGGGTCCGGCGCTGGGTGAAGAGGAACCGCAGCAGGCTCTTCTTTGCAATCTGGACCAGAAGGGGATCCTCCAGACGCAATTGTCGATCGGCTGCGATCCCGAAGAGGATGGAGATCCCGGCAGGTCCGCCGAGTTCCCCAATCGCATGGACCCATTCGCTGCGGACCGCACGATCGGGGGTCGCGGCTGCGTCCAGGACAAATTGCTCGGGCTCACCGGGAGCGGTACCAAGCCAGTTGCGCACCAGTTCCAGCGCCCACTCATAGATCTCGGGATCCTCCACGATCGAAGTCGGTTCCCTCCAGAGCTGGTTGAGCATGGCACGCACATCGTCCGGCGCGATGGCTCCCCACCATCGCAGGAGCTGGGCGACCGGCGTCTCCACGAGGGCGGTCCGCTGATGAATACCATCGATCACCGCCCATTCGGCCTTGGAGAGACCGGCTTCCTGCTGAATGGCCATGATCGTCCTGGAGTCGAGTGCGCTGGCCAGCACCATTGCTCCGCTGAGGTTTGCGGGACTTGATCCAGGAATGCTCTGGTGATCAATGGCCCCTTGATCGATGAGGTTTTGGGCGGCCATCTCCAGCCGGTGAAACACCTCGCGCACCGACTGAATCGCGCTCCACATCTCAGGCCTAAGCCGTATGGCCAGGGAGGATCGCAGCAGTGCCTTGCGCAAAACAGGCGACGATGCGGCCTGCAGTTGGTCAATCAGGTTCGAGGTCACCCGCACGATCACCTGCGGTACATTCGGATTCACCTGGTACCAGCGATCCAAGAGGGCGTCCAGGGCCTCAAGCGCATCCAGCTCACAGAGTCGTTGAACCCACGCCTCGGTCGGACAGGTGGCCGTGGGAGACTCGCCCGGCTTGGCCAATGCAATGGTCGCCAGCTCCTCCAAGGCTTCGGTCAACTCCGCGCGAATGGTCTGAGGAGGTTTTTCCATAACCCCATTATGCAAAAAAGAACCGCAAATCGCCAATGCGATAAGCTGTGGGCGGCGCCTTCGATCCAAGGACAGTGGGCAACCAGACCGTCCCAGTCTGGTAGAACGGGAGAAGTGGACCGTAAGCAGGGCTCCCCAGATGAATAAAGCCCAGCGTCAGCATCGAAATCGAAATCGAAATCGAAATCGAAATCGGGATCGGGATCGGGATCGAAATCGGGATCGGGATCGGGATCGAAATCGGGATCGGGATCGAAAAAATCGAAAAAATCGAATTAATCGAATAAATCGAATTAATCGAATTAATCGAATAAATCGAATAAACTCGTATCGGTATCGGTATCGAAATCGATGGCAAACAGGACACTGCCAGGAAAATCCCCCTGCAAACCGTCCACTTCACCCTCACCGCCCCAAACGCTCGACGGCTCACACGCCCACAGCTAAAGCTCCAGCCACAGCGGACCTCGCCCCCCGGCCTCCGATCCTCAGCGCCCGGGTCCGGTCGCGGTGTTTCCGACCTCAAAAAAAAGGCGGTCGCCCGCAAGAAACGGGCGACCGCCTGATGGAAGGGGCAGCGGTACTCAACTCAATAGGACTGCGTACCGAGATCCCAGCTTTGAAGGACCTTCATATAGTTGGCCCGTTCGAAGGCACCCGGGTCGGGGCAGCGCAGGAGACTCATGCTACCACGCATCTGGTCAATGGACTCGTACTCGTGCTCGGTCATCCACTTGACCATGTCTTCTTTAATGGTCTGAACGTACTCGGGTCCATGGCGCAGGATGGCGGAGGTCATCTGGCAGACATCCGCACCGGCCATCACCGCCTTGACCGCGTCGACGGCGGTGTGGACTCCCCCCGTGATGGCCAGGGAGGCCTGGACCTTGCCGAAGCAGGCGGCCAGCCAGCGCAACCGCAGGCGGATATCCTGCGAATTGGAGAGTTCGAGCGCGGAGATGACCTCCAGCTCTTCGATGTCGATATCCGGTTGATAGAACCGGTTGAAGAGGACCAGCGCATCGGCTCCGGCCTTGTCGAGCCGCATCATGGTGTTGAGCGGCGCGGTGAAGAAGGGCGAAAGCTTCATGGCGACCGGGATGGTGATCTCCCCCTTGACCGCCTTCAGGATGTCGAAATAGCGGTCCTCAACCTCTTGCGGGGTCTCTTCGAGATCGATCGGCAGATAGTAGACGTTGAGTTCCAGTCCGTCCGCACCGGCTTGCTGCACCAGGCGGGCGTACTCGGTCCACCCGCCCTTGGTCACGCCGTTGAGTGAGGCGATGATGGGGACCGAGGTCGCTTCCTTGAGTTTGGCAATCTGCTCGAGGTACTCGTCCGGACCGAGGTGGTAGTCCTCGGGATCCGGGAAGTAGGAGACCGCTTCGGCGAAGCTGTCCTCGTGCAGAGTCGTGTGATGGTGCATCGCCAACTGCTCACGGGTCAGTTGCTCCTCAAACAGGGAGTGCATCACCAGCGCTGAAGCTCCCGATGCCTCCAAGCGTTGGGCCAACTTGGTATCCTTGACCAGCGGACCCGCTCCGATGACAAACGGATTGGCCAGCTCAAGGCCCATATAGCGTGTGGTCAGATTCATTCTAAACCTCCATTAATCGGTATCGCGGATCGCTAGATCATTCCTCTTCGTTCGCGCCATTGGCACCCGCCTTGGCGAGCCGCTGATATAAGGCCCATTGACTGTGGACATTCTGTTGGGCCTGCTCCAACAAGCTCTTTGCCCGCTCAGGGTTGGACTTGAGCAACATCCGGTAGCGCGTCTCGTTGTAGATGTAATCCTCGAGAGGAACCGAAGGCGCCTTGCTGTCGAGTTGCAGCGGCTCCTCACCCTTCTCCGCCAAGCGCGGATCGTACCGAAGCATCACCCAGTGTCCGGATTGGACGGCGAGCTTCTGCTGCGCGGGGCCTTGAGTGAGGTTGTAGCCATGCGCGATGCAGTGGCTGTAGGCGATGATGAGCGAGGGCCCCGGATACGATTCCGCCTCGATAAAGGCCTTCACCGTCTGAGCATCCCCGGCGCCCATGGCCACGCGTGCGGTGTACACGCTTCCATAGGCGATGGCACGCAACGCAAGATCCTTCTTGGCCATCGGCTTTCCACTGGCGGCGAACTTCGCCACGGCGCCCATCGGGGTTGCCTTGGACTGCTGACCACCGGTATTGGAGTAGACCTCGGTGTCCATGACGAGGATGTTGACGTCCCGGCCGGAGGCCATGACGTGATCCAGCCCGCCGTAGCCGATGTCGTAGGCCCAGCCGTCACCGCCGAAGATCCAGACGCTTTTCTTGGCGAGGTAATCGGCCAAGGTCTCGAGCATGCGCGCCTGTTTGGAATCGACCGTCCGGAGGGCTTCCCGCAACTGCACGATCCGATCGCGCTGCGCGTCGATGCCCTCTTGCGTCGTCTGATCGGCAGTGAGAAGGTCCCGCGCCAACGTGTCTCCGATCTGAGGCGCCAAGGCCTTGACCAGTTCCAGCGCGAACTCGGTCTCCTTGTCGACGGCCAAACGCATGCCGAGTCCGAATTCCGCAGCATCCTCGAAGAGTGAATTCGACCAGGATGGGCCCCGCCCCTTCGCATCCACACAGTACGGCGTGGTGGGGAGGTTGCCTCCATAGATCGAGGAGCAGCCGGTCGCGTTGGCGATCAGCGCACGATCCCCGAAGAGCTGGCTCATCAGCTTGATATACGGCGTTTCGCCACAGCCCGCGCAAGCACCGGAATACTCGAAGAGCGGCAGTAGGAACTGCGAGTTCTTGAGGGTCATCTTCTGGAACTTGCTGCGATCCGGCTCCGGCAGATCGAGGAAGAAGTCGTAGTTCTTCCGCTCGGCCTCGAGCAACGGCAGCTGGGGCGCCATGTTGATCGCCTTGAGCTTGGGATTGGCCTTGTTCTTGGAGGGACAGACCGCGACGCAGACGCCGCAGCCGGTGCAGTCCTCAGGGGCTACCTGAATGGTGTAGGCATCGCCTCGGAACTCTGCGCCCTTGAAGGTGGCATGCTTGAAGCCCGCGGGTGCCTTTTCGGTCTCCTCGGGATGATAGACCTTCGAACGAATGGCCGCATGGGGGCATACCAGGATGCACTTATTGCACTGGATGCAGACCTCGGGATCCCACACGGGAATTTCCAAGGCGACATTGCGCTTCTCCCACTTCGTCGTCGCGGTCGGCCAGGTCCCATCCGGCAGAAAGGCGCTGACCGGTAGGAGGTCGCCCTTGCCGGCCAACATCACGGCCGTGACCTTCTGAACGAAATCGGGGGCCTGCTCAGGGACAATCGGCGGACGCCCGCGCTGGGCGGTGACCGCGCTCGGCAGCTCAACCTCGTACATGTTGGCCAGGGTCTGATCCACGGCGTTGAAGTTCATCCGGACGATCTCCTCGCCCTTTTTGCCGTAGGTCTTCTTGATCGCGGTCTTGATCTGAGCGATCGCGTCCTCGCGTGGCAGCACACCAGAGATCGCAAAGAAGCAGGTCTGCATGATCGTATTGATCCGCACGCCCATGCCGGTTTCCTTCGCGACCTTGTAAGCGTCGATGACGAAGAGCTTCAGTTTCTTGGCCAGCAACTGCTCCTGCATCTCACGCGGTAGCTCGTCCCACACCTCGTCCGGACCAAACGGTGAATTGATCAGGAAGACGCCGCCGGGGACCGCGTTCTCCAGCATTTCGTACTTGTCGATGAAGCTCCACTGATGGCAGGCCACAAAATTGGCCCGGCTGATCAGGTAGGTGGATTCGATCGGCTTCGGACCAAAGCGCAGGTGCGAGATGGTGATGGCGCCGGACTTCTTCGAGTCGTATACGAAATAACCCTGGGCGAAATTGTCGGTGTCCTCGCCGATGATCTTGATCGAGTTTTTGTTGGCACCGACCGTTCCATCCGCGCCCAACCCGTAGAAGACAGCGCGAACGACGTTGTCCGGCTCGATATCGAACTCCGGATCGAACGGCAGGGAGGTCTGGGTGACATCGTCATGAATCCCGATCGTGAAGTGGTTCTTCGGGATCTCCTTGCCGAGCTCATCGAAGACCGCCTTGACCATCGCGGGATTGAACTCCTTGGAGGAGAGCCCGTAACGGCCGCCGACCACGATCGGGTCGACTTCGAAGTGCGTCCTTCCCTGCCCCCTCGACTCAGCGAGTCCGGTGACCACGTCCATATAGAGCGGTTCACCGACGCCGCCGGGCTCCTTGGTACGATCCAGGACTGCGATCGAACGCACGCTCTTGGGCAGCGCCTGAATCATGTGTTTTGCGGAGAAGGGCCGGAACAGGCGGACCTTCAGAAGACCGACCTTTTCGCCCTTGGCCGTGAGGTAACGGACCGTCTCCTCGACCGCTCCGACGCCGGAGCCCATGAGGATAATGACCTTCTCTGCGGCGGGATCACCCACATACTCAAAGAGGTGATATTGGCGCCCGATCTGCTTTGCGAAGGCATCCATCGCCGCCTGTACGATCTCCGGACAGGCGTCATAGAAGGGGTTGATGGCCTCGCGTGCCTGGAAGAAGGCATCCGGGTTTTGCGCGGTTCCACGCAGGATGGGGTGATCGGGACTCAGCGCCCGATCACGATGTGCCTTGACCAGTTCGTCATCGATCAAGGCCCGGATATCGTCCTCGTTGATCATCTCGATCTTGTTGACTTCATGCGAGGTCCGGAAACCGTCGAAGAAGTGAACGAACGGGATGCGGCTCTTCAGGGTCGCTGCCTGGGTAATCAGCGCCATGTCATGCGCTTCCTGGACGGAATTGGAGGCCAGGAAGCCAAATCCAGTCTGACGCGCGGCGTAAATGTCGGAATGATCCCCGAAAATAGAAAGAGCGTGGGTCGCGAGCGACCTTGCCGTCACATGGATCACGGCAGGGGTCAGTTCACCCGCAATCTTGTACATGTTCGGGATCATCAGGAGCAATCCCTGCGAAGCCGTGAAAGTGGTGCTGAGCGCCCCACTCTGCAACGACCCGTGTAACGCGCCCGCCGCACCGGCCTCGGATTGCATTTCCGTGACCTGAGGAACGGTCCCCCATATGTTGTTCACACCGAGTGCCGACCAGGCATCAGCGTGCTCGCCCATCGGCGAGGAGGGGGTGATGGGATAGATCGCGATGACCTCGCTGGTTCGATAGGCTACGTAGGCCGCAGCCTCATTACCGTCTAAAGTGCGCATCTGCCTTGCCACCATGGCAGGACCTCCATCGATAGGAGTGTGTCTTTTCGGAATGCGAATTCGATCGTGCCGTGTATAGAGATCTGACTCGGCCGATCCGGGAAGGATCGCCCAAACCAGACAAACTCATCGGTTTTTTCAACCTTAGGAATACCTGCTGCAAAGGGTCGGCGCAAATGCAATCGGCAGGAATCAGGGAGATCGCTCAATCCTATAAGGAATTGCGATGCAACGATTCCGAAATCCTTGTACAAATCCCCTTATTCAGCTTGACCTTGATCGAACTTATCCATATGTATACATCGACATCCAGGCGTTTCGCAAAGTCCGTTTCCTATGAACACAGGGCCGCCTGCCCAGAGTTCCATCGAGGCCACCATGAAGCAAACCATCAAGGCAAGCCAGAGAAAAATCCTGACGTTTATCGCGCAGCAGACACAGGAGAACGGGTATCCCCCGACCATCCGTGAAATCCAGGCGCACTGTGGATATCGCAGCCCTCGAGCGGTCTCGTTTCACCTCGATAAACTATTCCTTCAGGGATACATCGAACGTATGGCGACCGGTCGGGCGCGCACCCTGCGGCTGACAGAGATCGGGCACGATGCCATCGGAGGCGAATACAGGCCGGTCGAACGGGCCTCGGGCCCGCAGCGCGTGCCGATCCTGGGGAGCATCGCGGCCGGGTTCCCCGCGCTCGAGGAGGCCGCTTCGCAGTCTCAGGCCACGCTGGAGGGTGAGCTCGCGCAGTATCACACCGAGCGGCATTTTGCGCTGAAAGTGCGGGGCGAAAGCATGATCGACGCGCATATCCTCGACGGGGACATCGTCATCGTCGAGAAACGCGCGGCGGAAAAGGATGAAATTGTGGTCGCGCTGATCGACGGAGAGATGACGCTCAAGCGCCTGCGGTCCGTCCACGGAAAATTCTATCTCCAGGCGGAGAATCGAGCCTATCCCAATCTGGAACCGGTCGAAGAGTTGAGTGTTCAGGGGGTTGTCGTTGGAGTCCATCGACATCTGTAGTCGTTCCCTCCCAAGGGTTCGACGCCAGAAGTTGTCCGAACTCCCTATTAGGCCACCACGAAAGGTCTCCAGGGCCGGAAAGGGAGGACTCCCGCAGAGATCGCAGAGGGGTATTGGGAGGGGGGGATGCAGATACGTCGGAGCTAGAGGCTGTCCGAAAAGGTGAATTGCGAAGCAAGATCGGGGTCGGGGTCGCTATCGGTCTCGGTATCGCAGGGACGCGTGATGGGATTCGTACATGAGAAACCGGGTACCGCAACCGTATTGTTGCGGTACTGACAAAACTTGGCAGCGAAGTTTGAGCGGTCCATGAGGGCCAAGTGCCATACAGAACAGGAATCGATTCCGACCCCGATTCCGACCCCGACCCCGATTCAGACAATGATCTGACTGGTCGGCAACCATCGCCTGGAGGAGACGCATGAAGGAGCGCCCCTTTTCGAATGGGCTTGAGCTATGTTCCGCAACCGCCTTGGTCTGCAGAAACGGCATATCTAATAAATTTCCCAAAAGGTAGGGATCAAAGCATGGGCTCTAACCAACCCCATGGCCAGGTCGAAAACGCCACCGCGCCCTCTGCGGGAGGCTCTCCGGACCCGGATGGGAAAGCCATGTTGGAAAAGCGGCTACCTTTTCGGACGACCGCTACCTAGGCGCTATCCGAAAAGGCCAATGGAGAAACAAGA
>CALLYA010000512.1 GCA_937875495.1 uncultured Verrucomicrobiota bacterium | reverse complement strand
TCCCAATACGCCTCTGCGCCCTCTGCGATCTCTGCGGGATACCTCCCCATCCGGACCCGGAAACCTTTTCGGACGGCCTTGAGCTAGTAGCATCTCATCTTCGTGACGGGGAAGTTTCGGGGAGGAAGCCAGCACGTCGGGTACCAGATCAGCGATTTGATTCTGATCCATCTCCGGTACATAGGAGATCCTACCTGGAGTGACCATGGCCAATCGGGCAACGATTACATACGGAACGGGGCGGAATGCTAGATAAGAAGAAGCTACTGAAACTGCTGATCGGCTACGGGGTGTTGGCTGGGCTGTTTTTGCTCTATTGGAAATTACGCAGCGTGGCGCCTGAGCTTCATTACCGGTTTGTACAGGGGGAGGACAAGGCGGCTGAGTGGATCACCTTTTTCGGGTTTTGGGGAGGAGCGATGGCGTGTTGGATGACGCTTCGGTTCCGCTCGCAGATGGGCTGGAAGGGCATGGGCTTTTTCGGGGTGCTCGGGCTCTTCTTTTTTGTCTGTGCCGGTGAGGAGATCAGCTGGGGCCAACGGGTATTCGGCTTCGAGACGCCTGATGCGATGCTGGAGGTGAATGAGCAGGAGGAGTTCAATCTGCACAACCTGTCGTTTGAGCATCTGCATCCGAAGGACATTGTCTCGTGGTCGATGAAGCTGTTTGGGATCGTTCTGCCGCTCTTTTTTGTCTGGCCTCGAGTGCGAGAGCGGTGGGATCCGGGATTCCGTTACATTCCGCCTGTGGCAATCGTGCCGGTGTTCGTTTTGCCGGAGTTGATCAATCTCTTTGAGGATGGGCTGTCGGCGTGGGTTGCGAGTGCGATGGGACCGTTCGATCCGGCCATCCCGGGCTTTCCGCGTGAGCTGCGGATTCCGCGGCAATCGGAGGAGCTGATCGAGATGTATTGGGGGCTGGCGGTCTTCTTCGCCTGTGTCGCGCTCTATCGCGCATGGAAAAGGTTCGCCGAGGACTCCCGTTTGGAGTCCCCGGCGGAGGCCACTTCAGTGGAGGTAGATTGAAGCCGACTGGGTCGGATTGGTGTGGTAGTCAGGGTTAAAACTCGACTACGGCGCGCAGGCCGAGGATGACGTGTTCATGCCCCGGCTCATCCTCGAGTTCATCCTGGATGTATTGCAGGTCAGCGGTCATGGCGAAGAATTCGCCGAGTTGTGCGCGGTAGTACCATTCACTGACCCAGCTGTTTTCGCAGCTGCAGTTGCCGCCTTCGAGGTAGGCCATGCCGAGGCCGACGGTGTCCTTGCAGCGGCCCCATGAGTTCCCGGCAAGGGTGAGGCCGCCGCTTGCGAGAGACTGAAAATCGATGGCGGCTTCATCGTCCTGCCAGCCGATGCGAACGAATGCGCCCAGTTGTTTACCGAGTGCTTGGTCCGCGGATATCATCGCCAGCTTCTTGCGCTCTCCTTGCCCGCCGTCGGGGGCTTCGAAGTCAGCGGAGGTCCCCCCGAGGATAATGCGCAGGTTGCCCTCACCGAGGTCGGAATCGTGTCTGAGTCCGGCCTGAGCGGCTCCGAAGAGGTAGCCCTGGCCGTTGTCGTTTTCACCTACGTCCATCAGGACGCCGCGGAGGGAGAGTCTGTTCTTTTCCCACTCGGCGGCTGCGCCGACGTCGTAGGAGGGGAGGTAGGCATTGGGTGCGTTGACCAAGGCTTCGTTCATGAACTGAGTGAACTCATCGTTGGCGTATGCGTTTTCATCGATGGTATCGGTGGCGTCGATGATACCGAGGCTGAGATTGAGTGTTTGGTCGTGCGGCAGCTCGAAGAGATGCCGATACCAGGCGGTGAGGAGGTAGTCCCGGTTCCGACCGTTGATATCTTTGACATCGTCCTCACCGTCAGCGGCCCAAGTGGTGAGTGTGAAAGGGGCGATGGGGTTGAGTCCGTTTCCTGCGGAGAAGCCGAATTTGGCGAAGAACTCGTCCTGTTCGGTGGGGGTATAGGATACTTCGGGCTGGAAGGTGAACAGGCCTTTGCCTGATGCGGGCGTGTGGGTGTCGCCGGCATTCTCCATCTGTTGCGCGGTGGCGGCGAGAAGAGCGTGGAACTCGATCGGCGGTTGTGGGTTGGTGGTCGATGTGTGAGGTGGAGATTCGTCGACGAACCGAACATGCGATGGATTCGCCGATGCCGTGGGTGGTGGCGAAGCTTCGAGTGCACGCGGGGCCTCCTGAGCAAAGGCCAGGCTACAACCGTACGTGCAGAACAAGCGGCATGTCTGAACAGCGCGGGTGAAGGTGTAGTTCCGACTGGAAAAAAAGAAAGCGCCCATCAAAAATTCTCCGATTTGGTTTGCCAGTTTGGGGGAACAAACTTATGTTTGAATCGCAAAACAGAATAACGGAATTTTATATCTGAGTTTGGGTGTGTCAACCGACCGAGTGCGATTTTGGAAAGGATGGCGTTGGATATGAACGGCTGTCGATCGATCCCCATGACCTCACTGATGCCGGGTCAGCGCGCGGTGATTACGCGTGTCGATGCCGGTGACCAGGAGACTGAGCGTTTGATGGCCATGGGTGTATGCGGTGGACGTACGGTGCAGCTTGTCCAAGTCGGTGATCCGCTCATCATGAAGGTTTACGGCACGCGGGTCGGCGTTTCGGCCCGACTCGCTGATCGCATCCTCGTTTGTCCATGTCCTGACGAGGTGCACACCACGAAAGAATTCAGGTTGCAGGAGCTCCCCTGAGGGAAGCAAATGCCTGGCTGTTCAAGAATAGAAGGAGTTCGCCACCATGGCCCAACTCGTGCCCAATCCCCAGCCTCGACAAGCAGAACCACCTCCGGTCCGCAAGGGGAGTCGCCGGTTTCATCTGGCGATTGCCGGCAGCCCGAACACCGGGAAGACCACGCTATTTAACGCACTGACGGGGCTGCGCGCCAAAACGGCGAATTTTCCCGGCACCACCGTCGAGCATCGGACCGGTCCCATGGTGATCGATGGGGAGCCCATCCAGATCATTGATCTGCCCGGCATTTACAGTCTGAGCGCCGCAACTCCGGAGGAGAAGGTGACCGGAGACGTGCTGCTCGGACGGATTCCGCAGATGGAGAAGCCGGATGCGGTCCTGATCATCGCCGACGCAACCAATCTCGAACGCAGCCTCTTCCTGATCAGCCAACTGTTCGAGCATGAGGTACCGGTCCTGGTCGGCCTCAACATGATGGACGTGGCGGAACATCGCGGGATTCACGTTGATCCCAACAAGTTGAGTCTGGAACTGGGCTGCACGGTGGTCCCCATGGCCGCACGTTCGGGACGTGGGATTGAGGATTTGAAGGTTCAGATCCAGCGGCTATTTGAGCTGAACATGGCTGGGAGTCTGGCGCTGACACCACCACCGGTCCACGACTGCAATGCGTGTGGTGGATGTCCCTTCCAGGCCCGCTATAGTTGGTCCGATCAGATCGCCTCGCGGGTGGTCAAGGCGCCCAGGGTTGCGCCGGGTGGGTGGACTGAGCGGCTCGACAAGTTGCTGACGCACCCGGTGGTAGGAGTCACCTCCTTCCTGTTGGTGATGCTATCGGTCTTCTATCTGATCTTCAGTGTGGCGTCTGTGCCGATGGATCTGATTGACGGCTGGTTCTCGCAGTTGGCCGCCTGGGTGGCGCTCAGAATGCCAGAGGGGCTTTGGCGGAGTCTCGTGGTGGACGGGATCATTGGGGGTGTGGGTGGGATCATGGTCTTCCTGCCACAGATCTGCATTCTCTTCTTCTTCCTGGCGCTGCTCGAAGACAGCGGCTACTTGGCGCGTGCGGCCTTTGTCATGGACCGCTTGATGCGTCGGATCGGACTCCCCGGAACAGCCTTTGTGCCGCTGCTTTCGGCGCATGCATGCGCGATCCCGGCGATCATGGCGACGCGGGTGATTCAGGACAAGCGTGACCGGCTTGTGACGATCCTTGTTGCGCCTTTGATGACCTGTTCCGCGCGCATACCGGTCTATGCCATGGTGGCCGCGCTGCTCTTCCCTGCGCGCCCGGATCTGGCCGCCTTGGTCTTTGTCGGGGCCTATTCGCTGGGGATCTTTGCCGCGTTGACGATGGCGTTTGTCTTCAAGAAGACGATCCTGCCGGGCGAGACGAAGCCGCTGGTGTTGGAGCTGCCAAGCTTCCGTCTGCCGAGTCTGCGGACCTCGTTGTTGTATACCTTGGACCGAGCCAGGGTATTTGTGACGAAGGCTGGGACGGTGATCCTGGCGATCTCTGTCTCGCTCTGGGCCTTGGCGACCTTCCCGCAGAGTGCGCCGCTGAATGAAGCGGTTGAATTGGCGGCACAGGGCGAGGCACTGGTTGCTGCGGGTGCCGTGGAAGAGGGCGAGGCGATGATGGTTGATGCGGACAACCTCGCCAACCGGCATCAGCTCTCGAACTCGATTGCCGGCCGGTTGGGCAAGTTGATTGAGCCGGTGGTGCGTCCGCTTGGGTTTGACTGGCAGATCGGGATCGGGATCATTTCCTCGTTCGCAGCGCGCGAGGCGGTGGTCTCGACATTGGCGATTGTCTATGGCATGGGAGCGGATGCAGCAGAAGATGGCTCGAATGCGCTGTACGAACGGATGCAAGCGGCCCGCCGGCCGGACGGGAGTCCGGTCTTTACGATGGCGACCTGCATCAGCCTCTTGGTTTTTTACGTCTTGGCGATGCAGTGCCTGCCGACGCAGGCGGTGACCAGGCGGGAGACGAACAGTTGGCGCTGGCCGCTCTTTCAGCTCGGTTACATGACTCTGTTGGCTTACAGCGCATCGTTTCTGGCCTACAACCTGGTGCAACTGCTTCAGTGAGCCGCTGGAAACGCGAACCCGCCCCATGGCTTGACCCATGGGGCGGGTTTTTCTTGGTGCGATCGTGTTGTCGGCCCGGGGGGTGAGCCCGTCCGAAAAGGTAGCCGCTTTCCCAACCTGGCAT
>CALLYA010000511.1 GCA_937875495.1 uncultured Verrucomicrobiota bacterium | reverse complement strand
TGAAGCTGTTGCGATGCACTAGTGGACGTTGGGCCTGTTGATGGGCGGAGGGTGGACTTGGTGGACGGAGTGGACAACGTGGACTGCAGCCTCCGTGCCCCGGCACGCGCAGTCGGGGTCTGTTATTCGAAGGAGAGGCTCCACTTCGATTCGCGGGAACGATCTGTCTGCAGCCGAACTATGACCGTGTTGTTGGCGCCTTCGGCCGTGGCGATGGTGACATTTGCATCTGTCGTTGCGGAGGTGAGGCGGAGGCCGTCGGGGACCGCGATGACGAGTTCGGTGGGGTCTGAGCCCACGAGTTCAATGGTGCCACTGAGGGTCTGGCTCGACCACTCGACCTGATCGAGACCGATGGCGCCCTGGGCGATGTGTCGATCGGAGAAGACGACCTGCGGCTGATCGGCCTGCGGGTAGACCGCGAGCAACGCGTTGGCGTGAGCGGGGACGATGGCGGCGAGCTCCCCTTGGACATTGCGTTGAAGGGTCCGGTTCCAGCAGTCATAGACGAGATAAGGTCCTGCGGATGCGAGCCCGAGCTCGGAGAAGGCTACTGCGATTTCCGACTCGGAATCCGCCCAGTTGAAAAGGGAGACGACGTCCCAGGCGCGCGAGCCGGAGCGGACTTTGAGGTCCCAGACCGGGAGCATCTCATAGATCGGGTAGAGATCGAGCGGTCGGATGTCGCAGACCGGGAGGCATTGCTGCAGCAGGCGCATCCGCTCCCGCGGTAGTTCACCGAGACGATCGCCTGCGAACATGGCCTGACCGGTGAGCGCAACGACGGAGGCGGCGAGCCGAGCGGTCTCCAGCGGGTTCTCCGTGCCGACGAGCAGGGTATCGGGGTCGCCGTACCAGATGATGTTATTGACAAAGAGTTGGTTCAGCGTGGTGCGTGCCTGATTGCGGTAGTTGTTCCAATCGGGCGGGCGATTCGGGTGGACGATGTCCGCGCCGATGCGCCCGGCATCCGCGTACCGGCTGTCGGCGCCGGTGAAATGCCCCTGGCATGCGAGCCAGACGCGATCGGGACCGATCCCGCTGCGCAGCGCCTCGGTGCAGAGGAGGAACGGATCGTCGACCTCCTCTTTGAATGCGGCGCGGACCTCGGGTCTTTCGTAGAAGTGCGCGGAATAGCCGGAGTTACGACCGGACATACCGTCGATCTTGAAATATTCGTAGCCCCACTCCTGGGCCATGATCCGGTGGGTCTCTTCCATGTGCTGGCGAACGGCATCCTGGGACGGATCGAGGAGGTAGCGGCCGCACCAGTTGCTCATCGGTGTGCCGTCCGGGTGATGGAGGAACCAATCCTTATGCTCGGCGTAGAAATCAGGATCGCCGGTGCCGAATGGAACGGTCCAGATGCCGGGGCGGAACCCGAGCTTGCGGATCTCGTCGGCGAGCCACTTCATCCCGCTCGGGAATTTGTTCGGATCGGGGCGCAGCGTCAGGTTATGGAACTGGGAGACAGGCAGGGTGGGGGAGTTATCCTGCCACGACTCGATCGAGAAGAACTCCATGCCGTATGGCTTCAGGTATTCTGCGGCCACGCGCGCCTCGGCCAAGTTTTCCTCTTCGCCGGCCTTGTCGAAGTAGACGTTCCAGGACATCCATCCCGTGGGCGCCACAGGGCAGCGCTCTTTGTTGATCGGGTGGTAGTAGGGTGCAAAGCGGGCCTGGTAGTAATGGCGGGTGAGTGTGAGCTCGATCGCGGCATGCGCGGGATCGTCGATCTGGGCGGTCAGGCGTGCTTGGAATTCAGGGTGATCAGCGGCGGTCAGGCCCGTTTGGATCGTGCATTGCAAGGCGTCGAAGCTGAGGGCGGTATCGGACTCGATATCGAAGACGGCGTGATTGAGTGCGCTGTCGGCATGCCCGGCGGCCATCTGCACGACGCGGCCTGAGACGGGTGCATTCAGGCGGCAGGCGAACGCGCGCGGACCGAGGCTGAAGCTGGGCGTGAAGGTCAGGCGCCCGTGGAAGTTCTGTGCGGTCCTGTGGAGCAGGCTGAGCTGCAGGCTGTCCCCGTTGGCGGGAAAGGTGATATAGCCCTGGATATTCCCGTCTGGATCGAGCAGTGCGAGGCGGCTGGTGACGGAGTCATGCGGGAGGGTGACGCGCCAGGCCGCGGCTGCGCCATCAGAATTGGAGCCTTCGAATTGGAGCGGCCCCGCGAGTTCGACACCTGAATCCGGGTGGGAGACAACCAGCAGCTGATCGGCAGCGTGAAAGGTCAGTTGCCAAGGGCCGGAATGAAGCTTCCATGTCGCCTCGGCCCGGGCGGGATTCCCGCTGGCCGTTGCGGCGGTCAGGCAGAGGATCAGGCATGCTGCTGGCTTGAGTAGTTGTCGAAGCGAAGGCATGATCAGGCAATCTCCAGGGCTTGTTGCAGACGTTCCGCAATTTTTGACCGAGTCCGCAGCATAGCAGGAGGTCGTCCGAAAAGGTAGCCGCATTCTCAACCTGACCTCCCCATCGGGACCCGGAAAGCCTCCCGCAGAGGGCGCGGTGACGTTTTCGACCAAC
>CALLYA010000510.1 GCA_937875495.1 uncultured Verrucomicrobiota bacterium | reverse complement strand
CGGAACCTTAGCACCAAACGTTCTCAACCACACCGCCACCGGAACCACCATCTCGTGGCACGACGAGGTGTGTTGCGGCGCGTGGGCCCGCGCGCGAAGTCAAAGGTCTGAGGGCAGCACCAGAGCGCTTCGCGCGAGTGTGAGCCGACGGGGACGTCGGCGCTCCCAGGGGGCCATGATCGATCAATCATGGTTCGAACCTCCCCCCATCAGCAGGCCCAACGTCCGCTAGCCCACCGCCAAACCCACCCACAGCGGACCTCTGACCTCGTCCGGGTCCACCAGGCCACGGACAGTAGCACGCGTAGCCGTGCTGCGGACCTCCGACCTCGCCTGATGCCCTTCAAGGGTATCAGGCTTCCGGCCCACCAGGGCCGGAACCTTAGCACCAAACGTTCTCAACCACACCGCCACCGGAACCACCATCTCGCAGCACGACTTCGCGTGCTGCGGCGCGAGGGGCTGAGGCCCCCGCGCGAAGGTCGGAGATCAAAGGTCGGAGGTCAGCACCAGAGCGCATCGCGCGAGTGTGAGCCGACGGGGACGTCGGCGCTCCCAGGGGGTCATGATCGATCAATCATGGTTCGAACCTTTCTCCCCCCATCAGCAGGCCAAACGTCCTCAATCACACCGCCAATCCCCACCCACAGCGGACCTCTGACCTCGTCCGGGGCCTCCAGGCCACGGACAGCAGCACGCGAAGCCGTGCTGCGGACCTCCGACCTCGCCTAATGCCCTCCAGGGGCATCAGGCTTCCGGCCGGGACCCTCCCCGGCCGGAACCCCTGGCCCTCAGGCCGGACCACTCCGCTGGCGGTAGAGTTTGGGGTCGACTACGGCCATCATCGCATCGGTGTCGAGTGTGCCGCCGAGAAAGGCGTTGATCGAGTCGATGATCGGCTTGGGCTCGATCAGGATCTGGTTGTAGTTGACGTAGAGCACAGAGAAATTGGGGTGCTCGGCCAGGTAAGCCTGCACCTTGGCCACCTGCGCCTCGAAGATCTCGGAGAGCTTCTCATCCGGCAGGTTGCCGTATCCCTTGCCCATTCGTTCCAGCATCTTCTTCTGGGAGGCCAGGACCTCTTCGATCTTGCGCCGGGTGAAGACCACGCGGTATTCGCGGTCGAGCGGCAGATCCAGAAGGAGCAGATGCACCATTTTGAAGACCTTGCCGTGGGCTTCCTCTAAAAAGGACGCGTCCTCTTTGATCTTCTTCACCGCCTCCAACTCGTAATACCCCTTCGGGTTGTCCTCGTCCGGCCGCCTTTGATGGTCCGTCAGCGGTGGGATTCCACCCGCGACAAGGAGTTGCATCATCATGGAGGTCCCAGACCGCGGCAGGCCCGCGACAATCGTGATCGGTTCGGTGCTCATATAGGAAGGTCCTTTCAAAAAAGTGGATCCCCATCTCTATGGGAGATCAGGGCCGAAGGTCAATCCACGGCCGAAAATGACCTCGACATTCTCCCCCCCTGCGCCCTCTGCGATCTCTGCGGGAGTCCTCCCCATCCGGATTTGAGGAGCCTCCCGCAGGGGACGCGGAAGCGTTTTCAGATGGGCTCAAGTTAGAGGTCGTCCGAAAAGGCGGAATCTTCCAGGCAGTGGTTGCCGATCAGTCAGATCACGGCCTGAATCGGGGGCGGAATCGATTCCTGTTCTGTATACCACCTGGCCCTCTGAGCACCGCTCAAAACTCGCCCACGAGCTTTGTCCGCACCGCAATAAAACGGTTGCCCAACCCGGTTTCTCATGTCCGAAGTCCATCCCGCCACCTTTCGATACCGATACCGACCCCGACTCCGATCTGGCTTCGCCATCTACTTCTTCGATCTGGCCCTGGTTACGCTTTACCCGAGACCAGCTGGAATCCGAGGATCTTCTTACCCGCGAGCGCGACCTCGAAAACACCCGGTTTCTGGGCCGGTATCGGCGCGCCGCATGGCTGCTCGTTCAAATCCAACGGCTGAAGAGCCTGCACATCCAACTCCTCAGCCCAATGCAGCTTAGACGTGGCCTTCCGCCGATCCAGGTTTACCAACCGGATCATCGGTGCACCCTCGCGCTCGGTCGCCTTGAACGCGGTCACAGCGAGTTTGGAACCGGTCATTCGGACCGCACTGAACGAACGCGGCTGCGGCACCAACGACTGCGCGGGGTCCAAATGCTGGTCATGCTCGCCCGGCAATGGCGGGGTATAGCACCGCGGCGGATTTCTGTAAGCCTCCGCTGCACACCGCGTGACGCCGTCCAACGGCGAGCCGGGGATCAGTGCATACTGCGCCCGCCACGGACCCAGGCATTGGCTCTCCTGCGTCGGGAACGGATACCAATCCCCAATCTCACCCGTGCATCGCAGAACGGTCAGGCAGAGCGAGGCGCCCGGTTCCTCCAAGGCCTCGTACTCGAGCAGCCCGCAGGTCGCGATGGTCAGTCCTCGCCCGTCATGCACACGACCGAAGTAGCCGCTATGCCGCTGGGGATTGCCGGGCTTGATCCACTTCGGCCCCCGGGCAAGCGGTCTGCTCACCACATCAAACGGTGCGGCGGCCACCGAATCCGGGGACGCTACACCGGTCTCGCTCACAACCCGAATGCGATGGTTCGGGACGTGGTTATCGCCGGTCAGCTCCACCTCCACCCATGGATTACCCCGGGTCAATCGGAAGGTCTGCACCAGACGCTCGCGCACCACGCGCTTGCCGCGGTCACGCGCGGTTGTCTTGACCGGCACCGGCATGAGATACTCGACCTCCATGCCCACCTGGCCGAGATGAACCTGCGGAAGGATTCGCACCGACACCTCCGCATCTCTCCATGATTGAACCACCCGGTCGCGTACGGGCGGCACGTGGCGGTACTCATCCCCGATGTCACCGTTCTCTTCGATCCCACAAAGACGATGGAACACCTGCCCGTTGCGCAGATCGGTCAGCGTGACCAATCCCGTCTCCGGATCCGCCTCCACCTGAATGAATTCATTGGCGATCATCCCGGCCCGCGCCCTCATCGGTGTGTCGTCACCCCAGGCAACCGTCTGGTCACGTTCCGGCACCAACCGCCATTCCCCCCACCCCATCGGCGGCACGGCTTCAGCCAAAAATCGCACACGCAGCACGCGAGCCGGATAGACCTCCCGAAACCGATTCTCCGGGAGGCGATACCGTTGCTGTACCCCCAAATCCTCCACTGTCGCATCGACCGGCCGATCCGCCGGATCCACCACACCGACCTGCGCGACATCAAACTCCACTTCCGGCGCGATCTCGACCTCGAATTCCGCCAGTGCGTTTTGCGGTGCCGGTTCCGTGTTGAAGACCAAAAGCCGCGCGGGCATACCACCGCCGTAGGCCGGACCAGCGAGAAACGCCTCGGCGCGCGCTGCCGTCTGATCGACCACCGTCTGGACCTTTGTGAATCGGGTCACCATCTCCCGATGTACCTCGTCCGTGCTACAGCCACATATGGAGTCGTGCGTGTGGTTCTGCATCAAAAGCCGCCAGGCATAGGTGAGAAACCCCTGAGGATCCGCACCGCCCCGCAACTTCGCCATCAGCCCGAGCGGCTCCGCCCAGCGCTCCAGCCCGATCTGACACGCCTCGTTCGCCTGCTTCAACGTGATCCGGGATGAGGCGGTCTCCGCCAGCGTGTTGATGCCGTCCGAATCGTCGCTGACCAGCTCGCCGCCCACTACCTGCAGCGATGCCGTGCGTACCTGCGCACGCACCGCCGAAAGAAATTCGGTCAGATTCGAATGCCGCAGCTCCATGCTCCGGTCGGAACGTTGGTTGTAGCGCGCTATCGCGGAGACGATATCGAGGTTGACCGGCTGGTGATCACACCCGTGCATCACCAGGATGTCTGAGGCCGTCGCGGTCGAGGCGGTTTCGGCCAAAGCGGAATCCACCTCCTCCGGCGTCTGGAAGACCAGGTTCATCCCGTTGTTGTACCAGCGGGTCATCAGGACCGTAAACAGCTCCGACCCGTCGGCCCCGCGCCAGATCAGCTCCGCCTTATGCCCCGCACCGCTCTTGCCCCCCTCGGGATCCGCCCGGAACGGCTCCACCCCGCGGCCGAACACGGCCGAGTCGATCCCAAACCCCTGCAACAACTGCGGCATCTGACTGCAATTGCCGAAGTTATCCGGCAGATACCCGACCTTCTCGATCGCGCCCCAACGCTCACAATCGATATGCCCATGCAGCAGCGACCGGAGATTGGCCTCGCCGCTGACCAGGAACTCGTCCTGCAAGACATAGAACGGACCGATCCGCAGCCGCCCCGTGCGGATCATCTCACGCACCTGTTCGGCACGCTCAGGATGGATCTGGAGGTAATCCTCCAAAATGATGGTCTGCCCATCGAGGTGAAACGCCCGATAGCCCGGATCCGCGGCCATGCCGTCCAGCAGCCGGTCCATCAGCTCCACCAGCCGGTAGCGGAAAAACTCAAACGATTGATACCATTCGCGATCCCAGTGGGTATGGCTGACGACGTGTGCAACAGGGCGCAGACTAGACATAGCAAAAACTCCGGAGCTCGTTGAAACCGGTGAAGGCAACAGAGGAGTCAGACCCTGCGATTCTCATCGCCGGTGCGCTCCTCATCATCCGCATCATCATCCTGCCTGGACGGCAGCTCGCTATCATGCTCGTTGGCGTCGGCCTCGTCGCGCTGAATATCCGGGTCCGCTTCCTCGCCGGTATCCTCTTCGTCGGCGTACTCATCATCCGCGTCGTCATCCTCGGCGCCGTCGGCGCCGTTGGCGTCCCCTGCTCGCTCACGCGTAGGGAGCGCCTGGGCGAGCGGACCCATCGCGATCCATGGCACCTGGCGCCGGAACGCGATGGAGCCACCGATCCAGTAGACGGTGTAGATGATGAAATAGATCCCCTGCATCTGCCAGCGCCACATGCCCATGATGATATAGGATGAGGTCAGCATCAATGCGGGCGTCTGGGCCAGGCAGCAGAGATTGAACATCGGAACCAACGGCAGGTCCGGCCGCTGGGTGATCCTGACCAGGATCCGATTGATCAGGGTCAGGAAGAGGGCGAGCCCTACGGCAAATGCGAAGGCGCTCAACCAGATAACCAGGAACTCGAGCGGCAGCGACTGCCAAATCATCTTGCGGAACAGCTCCTGCAAGTACTCGGTATTGATCGTACCGTCGGGGACCAACTCAAACGGAAAGGCGCGCTCCACCACCTCCAGATCCGGCTCCTGCGTGAACAGCAGCATTCGCAGCCGCTCGGGCTCGAACACAAACGCAATGGGGCGCTCCAGGTCGGGACCCTCCTCAAGTTCGGCGCCGGTGGAGGCCACGATATGAATCGAGAAGAACCGATGCGTCAGCCGGACCGGAAGTTCCGCATCGGTCGTGTACTTGCCGTCAACGATCGCGGAATCCGGAAGGTTCTGCCCGAGCCATTCGGCCGCGCCCTTGGCGTGGAACAGAAAGCGGGGCACCAATCCGACCACCAATAGCAGCGCTGCGAAGGCAGCGACCTTGAGGAGGAAAATCAGTACCCGCCGAACCGGCTGAAGGCCCAGGCTGGGATAGGCACTGAAGCTGACGATTAGGGCAAATACCTTCTTAAAAAAAGTCATGTCGGCTGTCACCGCAGGTCCGGTCGTGCTGGTTGGATCGAAGGGGCAATCGTTCGTACAATAAATCCTCAGGCGGTGAAAGCCGAATGCGTTCTCTGTTCGATCCGCTTGATCCTCGGGGTCGCCTTCAGCCGCGTGAAGGCATCCATCCGCTCGATGAAGAGGCGTCCGTCCAGGTGATCGACCTCATGCTGGATCGCGCGGCTGAGAAGGCCGGTCGCGCGAAACTCCAGGGGCTTGCCCTGTGCGTCCTGCGCCTTGACCATGACCGATGCCGCACGCTTCACCGGGGCGAAGAGCTCCGGGAAACTGAGGCACCCCTCGTCCGCAACCTCTTCGCCGTTGAACTCCGAAAGCTCTGGATTCACAAGGACCAAGGGCATCGGAACCGCCGGTCGTGCCATACGGTCTTCATCGACCACACCCGCCTCGACATCCTCAGGGTGACGCACATCGATGACCGCAACCCGCTCAAGCCGGCCGACCTGCTGCGCGGCCAGGCCGAGGCCATGCGAGGCGTACATCGTCTCGAGCATGTTCTTCACGAGTTCCTGAAGGCCGGGCCCAAAATCCTCCACCTTCCGCCCGTCCTCCTTCAGACGCGGGTCGCCATAGGTCACAATACTCAGAATCATCGAATCCACCTCCATCTCCTTTCAATCATCCATGTTCCAGTCCAGCCGAGTCCGCCCGCCCAGCGACCGAACACATGAGAATAAGAATCTTTCCAGATTAGTACCAAACAGCTCAACACGCCATCCGGAAGCCCAAAAGACTCGAACCCGGAGTGCCTCCCGCTGAGACCGCGGTGGCGTTTCCGACTTGGCAACGGGGATGGGTTGGGGCCATGCCCCTGATCCATGCGTTTATTGGGGGGGAGGATTTTGGGGAAATCGGTTTTCGGCAGACCAAGGCCGTTGCAGAAAACAGCTTTGACGTAACTGCATTCCCCCTTTCCCAATACCCCTCTGCGCCCTCTGCGATCTCTGCGGGAGTCCTCCCCATCCGGAGAGCCTCCCGCAGAGATCGCGGTGGCGTTTCCGATCTGGCAACGGGGATGGGTTGGGGCCATGCCCCTGATCCATGCGTTTATTGGGGGGGAGGATTTTGGGGATATACGTTTTCGGCAAACCAAGGCCGTTGCAGAAAACAGCTCTGACGAAACTGCATTCCCCCTTTCCCTACACCCCTCTGCGATCTCTGCGCCCTCTGCGATCTCTGCGGGAGTCCTCCCCATACGGACCCAGCGACTTTCGTTGTGGCCCAATAGGGTATTCGGACGGGCTCTGGCAATATGCTTGACGTTTCACCCATGCCGACAATAGCTTCGTTGCCGAAACTGTCGGCATGGATTGGTCTCGGCACCCATTACCACCCGATCAAATGCCTATTCGGGAGACGAGTGGATTACCCAAATCAGGCAAAGGCAGATCCTGGGCTACAGGAGCAACACAAGCTCACAGGTATGAAAGGATACAGGTTTCCACAACCCTTTCCCCTCTGCTTCCCAGGGATGATCAGAGAGAATCGCTCGAAATGTGGCTATATTGGAGCAGCAGTAACATGAAGGCGACCATGGGATGATCAGGACTACCACGCAATGAACAACGCACATCAATGGAGCCGAGCTGGAGGAGCTGGGGTGGAGCGGATCGGTCTTGCGTTGTTTGACTCGTGCATTGTCCTGAAGGTCTGCCTCATCGAAGAGGAGTTCAGGAAATGCCTGTGGAATGGGGAGGGGATATAGAATGGGAACCTCTCTTGATACCCTGACGATCAAAGGCTTCAAATCCATTCGCGAGCTCACTGATTTCAATCTGAAAGGATTGAACATCATGATTGGTGGGAACGGCGCCGGGAAGAGTAATTTCGTGGAATTCTTCCGGATGATTTCCGCCATGATGAAGCAGGACGGCCTCAAGGAATATGTGGCAGGGAACGCTGACACGTTCCTATTTGGCGGGCCGAAACAGACTGCCTCCATTGAGGTCAAAATGGCCTTTGGCCAAAACGGTTACGATTTTGAGCTGGCTCCGACTCAGGACGGTTTTTTTCTGATCAACAACGAACAGCGCCATTATTTTCCAGAAAATTCAACGAGAAACCTGGGAAGCGGGAATTTCAATCCCAGGCTTTTGACCGATAAGGATGCCCCTGGGCTACGAAGTGAGCACGGAGCATCATGGTATGCCTTCCATGCTATTTGCTCCTGGAAAATATACCACTTCCACGATACAAGCATCGCATCCGGAATGCGTCGGTATCATGATCAGGGGCACAATGAAGGCCTGTTCACAGATGCCTCTAATATTGCGCCTTACCTATTCGGATTGCGAACACATCATTCCGAGACCTATCGTGAGATAGTGAACGCGGTTCGTTTGGTCATCCCCTTTTTTGATGATTTCATTCTTGAGCCCAATATCCATGAGAATATTCGACTCGATTGGCGACAAAAGGGGCTTAAAGACTACCCGATGCGACCGACGCAACTATCTGACGGTTCAATCCGCTTCATCTGCCTCGCAACAGCATTGATGCAGCCAAAGCCACCCTCAACCATCATCATCGATGAACCAGAACTCGGCCTGCACCCGGAGGCCATCGCAATCCTAGCCGAACTGATTCATAGCGCTGCCAATCGAACTCAGTTGATCGTCTCCACCCAATCCCCTGCACTCATCGATTACTTCGATGTCGAGGACATCATCGTCGTAAACCGAAAGGATGGCGCCTCCACCTTCGAAAGGTTGCAGGAAACGGATTTTGACATCTGGCTGGAAAGCTATTCCGTCGGCGAGCTCTGGAACAAGAACGTTATTTCCGGAGGACCCGTGCGTGAGTGAGTTCACTGAAATAGTGGCACTTGTGGAGGGTCGAACGGAAAAGATCTTCTTAGCGGATCTGGTGGTTCCTTCCCTTGCTGCGAATGGGGTTTACTTGACGCCCATCGTCATTTCCAAGCCCGGCCAAAAAGGCGGAGACGTCAGATTCTCTCGGGTCAAGAACGATATCGGCCTCCATCTGAAGCAGCGGGAAGACACGTATCTAACCACGTTTGTTGACTTTTACGGCATCAAGGGCGATTGGCCGGGGCTCTCCGAGGCGAAACAACAGCATGACCCCGTCGACAAGGCGGCTGTAATCAACAGTGCAACCCGGCTCAAAGTTGAGGAGCTATTTGGGAAAAAAGGCGTGGGCCGGCGCTTTATTCCCTATTTTGCCATGCACGAGTTTGAGGCCTTGCTTTTCAGCGGTCCCGACAAACTTGCAGCTGCACTTCATGTATCCCGATCGAGAATCGACAAGATTTTGGCCGATTGCGGTGGGCCGGAAAAAATCGATGATTCTCCAGAGAATGCGCCGTCAAAGCGCATAGAAAAGCTCTCTCCAGGGTTCAGGAAAACTTCCACGGGCATTGCCGTTGCCAAAGCAATTGGGCTGGGCGAGATCAGGAACAGGTGCCCAGTGTTCAATGGATGGTTGACAACGCTTGAGGATTTGAAAGGTATGTCCCATGGCTAGAGGCTATCCGAAAAGGTCTCCGGATCCGGATGGGGAGGTATCCCGCAGAGATCG
>CALLYA010000509.1 GCA_937875495.1 uncultured Verrucomicrobiota bacterium | reverse complement strand
CAACTGCCTTGGTCTACTGAATCGGTATCACTGAAAATAACCCCAAAAAAGTAGGTTGCAGAGCATGGAACCTACCCACCCCGATAGGTTGGTCGAAAACGTCACCGCGTCCTCTGCGGGAGGCTTTCCGGGTCCGGATGGGGAGGTCAGGTTGAGAATGCGGCTACCTTTTCGGATACCCTCTGGCTAGAGCCCGTCCGAAAACGCCACCGCGCCCTCTGCGCCCTCTGCGGGAGACTCTCCGGATCCGGATGGGAAAGCCTGGTTGGGAAGGCGGTTACCTTTTCGGACAGCCTCTTTCTACGATTGAGGACCCGCAGCGGACGTTCTTCCTCTCCTGCCGTGAACCGCTCCAGAGGCCGACATGTGCGGACAGCCGATACCCCCCGCAATGCGCTCCCCGCCCCCACTGGTCGAGAGATATTTTCATATCAAATCATCTTTTTATCTGGACAACTACCGATGTGAGGATAATAATGATTCCTATTCAGTAGATTGGGGAGGATTCAAGCGCAGACTCACGATTCCGCGCTTGGCGGATTCAATTCAGTAAGGAAGAGGAACTATGGGATGCGATACAGGGGTTAAACCCCGGAAAAAACCGGCCCAAAGCAACGACACAGGCACAACAGTTCAACAGGAGGTTACTTCGATGAGTTCCACGATGGTCAGACAGGAAATGCCAACGTTCACCATGGACGCGTACGATCCTAAGACGGGGCACTTCACTACCGTGTCCAGCGACGATTACAAGGGTAAATGGACCGTCGTCTGCTTCTATCCCGCCGACTTCACTTTCGTCTGCCCGACCGAGATCGCAGCGATGAACGCCAAGTACGACGAGTTCCAAGAGCTCGGCGTCGAACTCCTCGCCGTCTCCGTCGATACCAAGTTCTCCCACAAAATTTTTGCCGAGACCGAGCCGATCCTCAAAGGCCTCAAGCTTATGATGGGCGCCGATAACAACCAGGAAGTCAGCCGCGCGTTCGGTGTCCTCGCCGAGGAAGAAGGCGTTGCCATGCGCGGACGCTTCCTCTTCAACCCGGATGGCGTCTGCGTAGCCCAAGAGGTCCAGGCCGACTCCGTAGGACGCAACGTCCACGAGTTCCTGCGCCAGATCCAGGCCTGGCAACACGCCACCAAGACCGGTGAGGTCTGCCCCGCCGGCTGGCGCCCCGGCAAGAAGACCCTCCCCGTCCAGACCGATGCGGAAAAACTGACCGGTCACGTCGGCGACTACATCACCATCGACGAGATCATGAGCTGATTCTGAGCTCCGTCGTCCCTACCCCTGAAGGATCAAAGTCCTCCAATCGCTGTTATCCGCCAGGGTGTGGGGACGCCCCGTGAACGGCTGCCCAGGCTCCACGCCGAGGCAGCCGTTCCATTTCGCCAAACAATCGCTCCAGCTTGGTCAGCAGGCTACAGATACCTCCCAAATCCACCCCCCAAAAAAAGCACGGACCCTACCCACCCCCTTGATCAGCTCGAAAACGCCTTGCGCCTCTGCACCCTCTGCGCGAGGCTTTCCGGATGGGGATGAGGCGGTCAGGCTGGGAACGCGGCTACCTTTTCGGAGCACCACTCGGCTCGATCAGTCCATCGCCAAAAAGGTGCTTGCCCTGTAGCCGCCAAACTCAAAAGCGCCCATGTCCACAATCGGCGCCGAGCCGTTTCCGGTATCGACAACCCCCGGCTCGTCCAGAAAACGCGGCCGCCCTCCCAGATCAATCGGTATCGGCTCGCTCAGGTCCCCGTCCATATCGAGATCAAAGGCGTCCTCCGGAAGCGCGATGTTTGCGCCCGCGTCAATACAGGGAGAACCGGAGGCCGGAATCAGCCGGTTCTTCAACAGCCCCGGATCGGCATTGATGTTGCCTTCTCCCTCAGGTACAGCCCCGTGCTTGATACAACTGTATGAAATATCGTAGGCCCCAATCCCCTGTGTCGCCTCAGCCGAAGGACTCCAAATGATACTATTCACGATTTTTGTCGGCGGGACATCACCCCCGCGATTGTTGAAAATTCCGCTCGCACCGTTTTCCACGACCGTACAGTTATACAGTCGGAGATCGGCCGAGAAGTCGATGTAGATTCCATGCCGCGCCTGATGAGCGAATGCGCAGTTGACCAGGTTCGCGGTCCCGTTCAGCGCATACAATCCATTGGATCCGTTGTGGAGCACCTGTGAATTGATGATGTTCGCAGTCCCGGTATAGCCGCGATCCAATTGAATGCCGTTCGTCATGTTCGATGCAATCCTGCACCCGATCACGGCCGGTGCCGATCGCGCGCCGAGCAGGATTCCGAAACTATTGCCGGAAATCAGACAGCCCTTGAGGATCGGGCGAGAATCATCCCAGCAGCGAATCCCCTCGAACCCGCCCGATATAGAGCAATCCAGGATCAACGGGGCAACTGCCTTTCCGCACATAATCCACGCCTGTCGAGTACCCCCGATCATCTCGCAATCCCGAATGATGGCCGTACCGGGGCGATCCAAAGGAATCCCTCCCCGCATGAGCGTGAGATCGGCAATCGTTGCCTGATCACATAGGCCGACAAGAACGCCCTCGAGCAGGGTCCGGCCCACCCCCGACCCAATCAGACTCACCCGGTGAATCAGCCCCAACCCCACCGTTGCATAGCTCCCAGGTTGCATCAAAATGGCACACCTGGCATTGCGAGCCCCCGAAACCACCCCGGACCATGCACCCCGGTCTACGCCACCCGCCCCGCTGCCGATGCAGGGCGAGCCCTCAGCCAGGCTATATCGGTACCCCATCATGGCCGACTCGAATTCCGCCTGGTCGGATACATGGACCTCCACATCATCCCACCCGGCAAACATGGGGTCCATATTGGAATTCCCATCGCCCGCAGGGAGCTCGTCAGCATCCATCGTGCAGTATTGAAAGAGCCCCAACCCGGGATCGGAGATGGGTGGACCGTAATTCTCCCAGATGATGCAATTCAAAAAGGAGGAATCGCCCGAATCGCCCGCGATTACCACCGCGTATTCATGAAGGTTACCTACCCCGTTGGCCGAGATTGTGCAATTGACAAATTCCGGCGTCGAACTCTGGATCTTAATACCCCCCTGCCCGTTCAACCGGAATGTTGAAAACTCAACTCGGGGGGATGGAACTCCGGAACAATCCATTCCAACACCAAGGTTTCTGGAGAAATCGCACATCGAGATTGTCGGACTCGAATTGCGGCATTCTAATCCCATTCCCAGGTTACCGATAAAGTCGCAATCAGTGAACCTAGACTGAGCCCACCACTGGCTGACCCCGGAATCAACATTCCCCCGGAAGGTACAATCCCGCAAATCTCCACCGCCATGCGCGTTGGAGAATCCTGTTTCGAGGTTATCCTCAAAGAGACAACGCTGCACCAGAAACCCGTCAATTTCTTGGATCTCCATGCCAACGGCGTTGTTTGTAAAGACGGTGTCAAGACACTCCACGACACTGTCGCCAGCACCTATTCCCAGCAGATTGGACCAACGCAATCCCTTCGTTTCATTATCATTCACAAGGCAGTGGGAGAGTGTGATGGAGGAAAGTTCCACGTCGACACCGATCTGATTGCCAGTAGCTTGGCAGCGTATCAGTTCGACCTCCGACCAGGAATTGCATTCGATTCCATCGCTTGCGTTTCCCTGAAACAGGCAATCATAGAGTGTGACCTTCGATCCCCAAAATCTGGCCCCCGATGTACCGTTGTTCGAGAACTGACAGTTCTCAAAAACGGCAGAGCCTTCCAAGAAATTTGCACCCAAATACTCATTATCCGAAATCAAACATGACCTGAATACCGGTGCCGATTCGCCTTCCACTTGGATGCCTAGTTTGTTATTGGAAAAAATCGAATCGCTCACCACGGGAGCAGATGAATCAAGGCACACCAATGCTGCCTCTGAAGGCACCCCGGTAACGCGTATGCTCCTGATCTCCGGTGCCTCAGAGTGTTGGATGATGAGCGGGAACCCCACCAGGGTCAGGTCGGCAATGGTCACACCCGTTTCACAACCCATGATCTGCCCGGTCACTTCCGTCCCCTCCCTGCCCGCTCCCAGCAGGGATAACCCAGGATTGATGAAGTGCCCGTTCAGGTTGAACGCACCAACACCAAACTGGATCGAGGCCGTCTGGTTCACCTGCCCGGCGCAGACCCCGTGCTCCGCCCCCATATTGGCGCCATCGCTCCCCGATCCAATGCAGGGAGAATCGCTGTTCAGTGCCAGGCTGTATGCAGAAAGGAAGTTGTCCAACGCCGACTGCGATTCGACGAGAATGGTGGATTGTACCCAGCCACAAAATTGGGGGTCCGAAGCGATATTGTCAGATCCCATCAGCGCGAGTTCCCCCTCCACGCAGCAATGGTTAAACACCGCATTCTCAAGGGCGCCCTCAGTCATACTGCCAAATCGGTTCCCCCAAATAATGCTGTCCGAAATCGTCCAGGCTTTCCCCTGAATCCCATACTCCAAGTTATCAGCAACCGTGGAATGGATCATCGTCGGCATCATAGAATCGCCGATTCGAATTCCACTCCGCCTGTTTCGGGCAATCGTCGAATTGGAAAGATCCAGGTAGCCCCCCATTATCCGAATACCGTTGCCAAGGTTGTTTGAAACCTCAGAATCAGTGAATACTGCACTGGGTATTCCACGTCCAAGCAGTGGATCGGAAAGATCGACTCCACCGCCACTGTTGCCCGACACCACGCACCGTTCGAAGACCGCGTTGATACTGCCTCCTCCAAGGATGCCGTTCCCACGGTTGTTTCGAATCACCGTATCACTCAGGGTTAGAGAGACGGGGGTATTCGACGCCTTTACCTGAATGCCATCCCCACCATCGCGAATCAAGCAATGGGCCAGCTCGAGAGAACTCTCCGTCGCAAAAATGCCCGGGACACCTCCGATCACCGCACAATCCGAAATTCGACCGCCACCCCTAAAAACCGTAATCCCGCCCAACACGGTCATCCCGGAAATCTCACACCCTGCCTGAAGGCCACGGATCTCTCCGGTGATAACCGTATGCTCGGGACCCGCCCCCACCAAACTGATATTGTCCGTTAGCGTGCAATTGAAAATCTCAAATTCACCGGATCCGAGTCGAAGCGTGAGCTGCTCGAATCCCGGCTGATCGGACACGCCCAGATCAGCACCCATATTCCCCTGATTCTCCCCAGTCCCGACGCAGGGCGACTCCGATGACAACCCGAGCCTGAAACCCAATAGGGCAGATTGAAATCCGGGCTGGTCCGAAACAGCGACCTCCTCACTCGCCCAGCCCAAGAACATCGGATCACTGCTGATGATCCCCTTGACGGGGTCCGGCTCTAAACCCTCAATGCAGCAGTTCTCGACCTCAGATGTCCCAAGATAGCGGCCAGTGCCTCCCACATTGCCCCAGACAATGGTCTCCTTCAGAGCTAGCTCGCAGGCGCTGATGGAAAATGCCGTGGTACGATTATGCGCAATCGTGCAACGCTCCAGCCTGATCGCAGAAAAAGAATCACCATGAATCTCAAGCTCATTGAATGCCACCGTACAATCGCGCATGACGATTTGAGATTCGAATGCCCCCAGCCCGCCTGCCTCGTTCAAAACCAATCTGCAGCTCTCCAACACAGCCTCGGATCGGTTCGCCCGAATTCCTCTGAAGCCGGAGCCGAGGAATGTACAATGCTGTAGGGTCGGAGTCTTGGACTCCTCAATAAGCACCCCGTCTTTCGTCACCCCATATCCGACGACCACACAGTTTCGGACGGTCGGCGACGAGCCTCTGATCACAATTCCATTGACGAGCTCGTCCCCGTACGAGCTCTCCAGGGTAAACCCATCCAGGATCGTGGTGTCGTCCTCGCCCTGGTCGATGAGGATAAACTGCTCCATCGCTTTGCCAACGGCGGCTGAGGATTTCCGTAATATGGTCTGCTCCGCCCCGTGGGATGAACGCAACGTGATACTGTTCCGCAAACCAGTCAGGGAATCGGCCCGGTTGAACCTGAGGGATTCACTCAGCAAATACTCCCCGGGACCAACCGTGACTACGTCCCCGGCCTCCGCAAGGTCCAGGGCATCCTGAATGGTCGCAATCTCCTCCGGAACCCTGATTTCAGCTGCTGGGAGGCGCCCCCCGAGCATGAAAGCTGCCCCCAGAAGTACTGTGACTCTTGCTATGGCATTCATGAAATCACCAACCTAACCCCAAAAAAATGGCGACAATATCTCATATCGTGAAAACCGTCCGGCGACCCATCGCAATCGCTTGAATCCAACAGCTGGATTCCAAGGACGATCCTCTTCCGTCCTACCAATTGATCCATTCCAAGCCCTCGCGCTGGATTCATCGTGACCGTTGCGCTGTCCACTGTGTGATAGAAAGTAGATATCGCTGACAAACCGAACCGTGCAGCTGGAATGCACCTGGCATTCGTGAATCTCTACCCTACCCGATGCATCCATGTCCATGATGAAATCCACTCCTTTTCGCGGCACCTAGGCCTAGGCGGTGGGGCTTGGCTGGCCTGCTGCACTCCAGACCGAGACCGTCCGGCTACCCACTTGCCCACGGGCCAAGCAGTGCGCGCATGAACGCGGTTGGGGGTGGCGGTTGATACTCGAACCTTCCAGGGCGAATCATACGATCCACCGATTTCGATTTCGATTTCGCCCCCGATTCCGATTCCGATTCCGATTCCGATTCCGATTCCGATTCCGATTCCGATTCCGATTC
>CALLYA010000508.1 GCA_937875495.1 uncultured Verrucomicrobiota bacterium | reverse complement strand
GAGATCAACGGCAACGGTGCGTATGTTCGGGGTCCCGGTGCGTGTGGGGAGGCTGGGCCCGAGGGATACGTAGGGGTCGGGGTGTTGGCTCGTGGGCGAAGCGGGGTGGTCTTACGCGGACTGCGTGTGCAGGGGTTTTCGGCCGGGCTCTGGGCGGAGAACGGCAGGGGTTGGGTGATTGAGGAATGTGATTTCTCCGACAACTATCACAATCCGGAGCACGGTTGGGGCGATGGCGAACGCCAGGGGGGCGTCATCCTCACGAACATGCATGAATCCGGATTGCTGAAATGCCGTGGAAACCGTGTTTGGAACGGGTTGGACATGCGTGGATGCAATGACAATCGGGTGGTGGCTTCCGATTTCTCGCACTGCTCCAATGTCGGGCTCAGGCTCTGGAACTCGTCGCGCAACACATTTCAAAACAACGATTTTTCATACGGCCTACGGATCGCGCCCGGGGAGGTCCACGCGCGGGATTCGACCGGGGTATTGATTGAGAGCGGGTCGAACGACAACCGGCTGATAGGGAACGACGTGACGCATGGTGGGGATGGGATCTTCATTCGTCCTTTAAACGGCTGGGTCTCGACGGGGAATATCTTCATCGAAAACGACTGTTCCTACGCCAACAACAACGGCATCGAGTCATGGAGTCCCGGCAACGTCTTCATTCGCAACCGTGCGAACCATTGCAGCTACGGCTTTTGGTTGGGCGGCTCGGACCGCACGGTCTTGAGGGACAACGAGGCCTCGTTCAACGGTTTGGAGGATGGCTTTCACAACGCGCCCGAGCCCGACTTCGGCCATGGCGGGATCGTGATCGTGAATGGGACCGGGTATCACACGGTGATCGAGGACAATCTCTGTCAGGGCAACAACGGCGGTGGGATTGTATTCCGCGGGGATTTGGGGACGAGGGGCGGGGCATGGCGAATGCAGCATCTGATCGTCCAGGGGAACCGGCTCGAGGGGAATCGCTGGGGGATTTTCGCACGCTTTGCCGACGATATCTTTTTTTCGAACAACCGGTTCACGGAGAACGAGGAAAACCTCTTTATGGAGGATGTCACCGGGGTGACACGTGGGCTTGAGGCGGAGGAGCGTTGGTCGGAGCCGGGGGTGGCCATTGAAGGGCCGGATCGCGTGGAAGCCGGCTCGGCGGTTCTGTTGCGTGCTGTGATCGTGGGGGCGGACCAACGGCGGGGAACGATTCGATATCGATGGCGCATAGGGGATCAGGTCTATGAGGGTGCTATGATCTCGCTCTCGTTTCCCGAACCCGGATTCAACCGGGTATCGCTGACGGTAGACGATGGGGTCTATGCCGGTATGGCGTTCAAGGAGATCTATGCCACCGAATCCGACGACCCATTTTGCGAGGGGCCACGGCCGGCCTGGATTGCGCGGCTTGATAGTGAGGCGGGGTTTCCGCCTTTGGTGCAAGCCGGCGCGCGATCGGTTGTGGGCGCACATTCCGTGGAGGTGAAGGTCGCTGAGCATCCCGGCGGCGCGATTCGACTCGAACTGCCGCTGGACGGGATGGATCTGAGCGGGGCGGAGGCGTGCGCGTTTTGGCTGAGCTCGGTGAATGCGGTTCAGGCGGGGTATTACGGGGCGGGGCCGATCCTTGGCCTGGAGTCCGCCAAGGGTGCGCTGGCCTATAGCCCCCACCGCGACGGGGACCCGGTCAACCTGCTCTCACTGGGCGGGATGCCTTATCCGGAGGCGCGTGACGGCTGGGTCTATGTCGAGATACCGCTTGCCGGGTCATCGGCGTGGCGGCGGCGGGAATTGCGTGCGGGTGAGCGGACCGCGGTTCTTCGGGACGGGCTGGTCTTTGAGACACGCGATTGCGGAATCGCGACTACTGGAGATACCGCGATGACGGCGGTGGGCGATCAGCTCTTCATGGCGGTCCGTGACGAGGACCGGCTCTATCGTTCGAGCGATGGGGTTGAGTGGGAGGCGTGTCGAGCGCCGGGCGCGGATCTCGGCTCGACCGGTGGCGGCTGGGAGAACGGGGCTTTAGCGGCGGTCGCAGGGCCGGGGGAATCACCGGTGCTGGTGATGCGCCGGCGAGCGCCGGAGGGGGCTGATGTCTATCGCTATGTCCTCTACGACATCGGGACGGACCGGTGGCGCTGGACACCGGTCCGTGCCACTGCGGGGGTGGCGTATGCCGGGATGGGTGATCTGCTCTTTGGGATTGCGCACGCCGTGGGCGGGAACTACGGCGGCCCGCTTTGCCGGGCGCGTCTGAGTGGCGGCGCCGAGCAGGACGCGCGTTCGGTGCCTTCGGGGCTTGGCGGGGTCACGGAGTCTGCGTGGTGGTTCAGCCGCGCGGCGCAATTGGCGGTGGTCGGTGAGCACTTATACGGGATCAAGAACGACTGGGTGACTCCTGCTCCGGAGGGGGATGCGACTGGGGACCGGCTTTTCCGTATCCTGCCAGGGGACTATGTGGCCTCTGAATTTAGTGGGACGGACCCCTGGGCGGAGGAGAGTTGGACGGCGCGGGAGACCCCGGTGACCGACTTGGGCGCGTTGCCCTTTGAGGTGGGCCAGGGGTCTACGCTTGTGCCGTTGCCGCCGCAGTGGTGTCCCGGCCTCGGGCCCGCGGGCGGGCTTTGGATCGGCGCGGGGAACAGTCCTTCCAATCACGAGGGCTGGGGGGCGGCATCCGACCGGTTCTGCATCTATTCGTTGGACGCGCAGCGGGTGGTCCTGGATGGGCGTTTGCCGAGCGAGACCGGGGCGGGGACATCGGCGGTGTTTTGGAATGGGCGGGTGGTGATCAAGCGTGGCGGGGGTGTGTTTGAGGAGGAGCGTGACGATCTCTGGTTTGTTCGGCCGGTTCAGGCGGGTGAAAAGGTCCCGGAGCCGGGGGATGGAGTGGATCTCGAGCGCATCGACCGGCTGTCGATCGAACTGCCGTCCCGCGGTGGGGATGATGTGACGATCTGGGTGGACGGACTGCATTTCCGCAAGGCGCGGTGAGGCTCATGCGTCATGCTCGGGCGGGCCGGCGAGTCGCTCTTTGGTTTGGGTGATGGCCTGATTGAGGCCTGCGACCGTGCGTTGTTTTGCTGTGGCGCTGGATGGAAACGCGGGTTTTTGCTGCTCTGAATAGAGTTCCGTTCGGCGATGCGCAAGGAAGGCGTGCCCCTGTCTGCGACGGCGTTCGTAACGCAGTGCGTCGACATGAACGGGGGCGATGACGATCTGTTCACCGGCGCCTGGGGCCGCCTGAGCGAGGATTCTGCCGTCGTAGTCGACGGCCATACTTCCGCCGGGCCATGAGAAGGGTGGATACTTGCCGTCTGTGGCGGCCTGGTTGCAGGCCAGGACATAGGCGGTGTTCTCGATTGCACGTGCGCGATTGATGACGGTCCACCAGTCCATGGGTGGGACGGCGCCCCAGGGGTCCATATAGGCGGAGATACGGATCATGACCTCGCAGCCTCGAAGCGCGAGTTCCCGGAGGACCTCAGGGAAGAGCCAATCGTAGCAGGTGGCAACGCCGAGGCGGCCGAGGGGCGTGTCGACGACGGGAAAGGGGTCGTCCGCGTAATCGGGGATGTCGTGGGGGCTGGCATGGACCTCCCAGGGGATCCAGGGGTGGGTCTTACGGTAGCGTGAGAGGATTTCGCCCTCGGGCGAGATCAGCAAGGTGGTGTTGAACACGGTATCGGGCCATTGGGGATCGACCTCGAGGAAGCTGGCGGTCTGGACATAGCACTGGAGTTCCCGGGCCTTGTTGCGGATCCGATCGATATGCTCGTTTTCGACCGGCAGCGCGAGGTGTTCAAGGAGTTCTTGCGCGGTCGGATAGACCGGTGCGGCGTGACCGAATTCGGGGAAGACGACCAGTTTGACGTCATGAAAAGGCTGGTAGCCGACGACCGCCTTTTCCATGATGGCGAGCATTCGGTCGGTATTTTCGGACATTGCCTCACGGTTGGTCGGATTGGACTGATCGACCTGACATAACGCGACGTAGTAGGGTGTTATCGATTCCATGCGAACGAGGATATGCGCGCATGGTGCGTGTGGGTCAATCTTTTGAATAGACAAACATCGGATGGCGCGGGTGGGCGCCTGGAGGTTGGAAGATGAGTGGCAAGAGGTTTGATTTGAGCCTGATGGCGATCGACTGGTGGTGGCTGCATGCTGCAGTGCGGTGGGTGCCGGCGGGGTCTGTTATGTGAGCCCGGAGGGGAACGATGCGTGGTCGGGCGGGCTCGCTGCGGCGAATGCCGACGGGACGGACGGACCTGTGGCCACGGTTGCACGGGCCTTGGAAATGATCCGCGCATGGGGGAGTGAGGAGGGGAGCAAGGAGATCAAGCTGCTGGCCGGGCGGTATCTGCTGGAGGCGCCGCTGGTGCTGGGGCCGGAGGACTCGGGCGTTGTGATCGGTGCGGCGGGTGCCGACAGGCCTGTGCTATCTGGCGGTGTGCAGCTCACCGGCTGGGAGCCGATGGAGGGCGGTCTCTGGTCTGCTCCTGCGGCGGGTGTACGCGAGGGAACTTGGGATTTTCGGGCATTGATCGTGAACGGTCGGTACTGCTCCCGCGCGCGACTGCCGGAGACGGGGGCTTTCGAGCACGAATCGGTCTTTGACGTGGCCTGGATGTCGACCACGGGCGGCGGCTGGCAGCGCAAGCCGACGGAGTTGGAGCTGACGACTCTGGAGTTTCGGGAGGGCGATCTTCCGGCGGACCTGGAGGTCAGGAACGCGGAGGTCACGGTGTACCACATGTGGGACGAGTCGATGGTGGGACTGAAGGGGATCGATTGGGGGGAAAGACGGATGACGTTCAGCAGTCCGCTCGGCCATCCGTCCGGTGCGTTTGGAGTGCGCAAGTACGTGGTATGGAATGTGCGCGAGGGGATGACGCGACCGGGGCAGTGGTATTTGGATCGGGCGCAGGGGCGTGTGGTCTATTGGCCGCTGGCGGGCGAGAACCCGCGCGCTATGGATGTGATCGCGCCGCGTCTGGAGTCGGTGATCCGGCTGATCGGCCGACATGGGGAACCGGTTCGGGACGTGCGGTTGGAGGGACTGACGATCGAGGCGACGACGACACCGCTGAAGGCCGGTGGTTTTGGGGCGGGCGCCTTTGCCGGTGCGGTGGAAGCGGCCCAGGCGCGGGACTGTCAATTTGTGGGGTTGGAGGTTCGCAATGTAGCTGGGCAGGGGATTCAGGTGCATGGTGGAGGCGTTCGGATTGTGGGCTGTCGCGTGCATCAGGTGGGTGCTTGCGGCATACGCGCTGCCGGTTGTGAAGTGACGGACAATCTGATCCACCACGTGGGCTTGACCTATCCGAGTGCGATCGGCTTGGTCGGTGGCGGGGCCAACGGCAGGTATCTCCACAATGAGATTCATCACACGCCGTATTCCGCGATCAATTGTGGAGGAGAGAACCACCGGATTGAGGGCAACCTGATCTACCAGGCGATGCTCGAGTTGCACGATGGCGGAGGGATTTATTGTTTCGCGGGGAAGAACACGGTGCTGCGTGGGAATTTCATCAGAGACATTCCCGACACCGGCGGGTACGGATCGAGCGCCTATTATTTGGACGAGCGAAGTGAGGGCTGTCTGGTCGAGGGGAACTTGTCGGTCAATGTGGCGCGTCCGTCGCACAACCACATGGCGCATGGAAACACGATTCGTGGCAATGTCTTCGTAACGGAGGGCGATCTTCAACTGACGTTCCAAAAGAGCGATGGCTATCGGGTGGAGGCGAATCTGATGATCGCGGGTGGTGATCTGCGCATCAGCAACATCGATGGGATTGCCGCGATGAGTGGCAACGTCTTTTGTCTGAGCGACTCGGGTCGTGTGGTGGGACTGAAGATGTCGGATTACCAGGAGGATTCCGCGGAGGATTGGTCGGATGGCTATATCCGCAGTGCGCGCGCGGATGTCTTGATTGAGGGTGGGCGGGTACGCCCGGTTCCGGGTTCGGCCCTGGCGGATATGGGATTTCCCGGGTTGGATGTGTCGAATGCGGGTCCGCGCGGGGATTGGGGCTGGGAGTGAAATACGGGATCAGACCGGAAAGGGAATCGGATGGGCGACTATTATTGGGTCATCATTGTGGTGTTTGTGGTGGGCGTGTTCGCGATCAAGCGGATGGGGATGGTGGGACGGACGGAGGCGCGGAGGCTGATGGAGGCGGGGGCCAAGGTGATTGACGTCCGATCGCAGGGGGAGTTTTCGACCGGCCACTGCGCGGGTGCGACGAATATTCCGCTCAATGCGATAACGGAGCGTATTGAGCGGGAGGTGGCGGATAAGGAGACGCCGATTTTGCTCTACTGTTTGAGCGGCACCCGTTCCGGTGCGGCGGCCAGGCTCTTGCGTGGGCAGGGCTATACCCAAGTCCACAACCTCGGTTCACTGGGTCGCGCGAAGCGAATTGTGGGTAAATAGCTGGAGGTCGTCTGAAAAGGTAGCCGCTTTCCCAACCTGCCCTCCCCATTCCCATCCGGAGAGCCTCCCGCAGAGGGCGCGGTGGCGTTTTCGAGCTGGCTTGGGTGGGGAGAGTCAATGCCCCAATCCCTGCCTTTGGGGGAGATGAATTAGATTTACCGTTTCCAACCAACCAACCAACCGAGTCTGTTGCAGGATTCACCTCAACTCCGCAAGCAAACCTCCCCGTTCCCCCTCTGCGCCTCTGCGCGAGTTCTCCCCATCCGGACCCGGAGAGCCTCCCGCAGAGGGCGCGGTGACGTTTTCGACC
>CALLYA010000507.1 GCA_937875495.1 uncultured Verrucomicrobiota bacterium | reverse complement strand
GCAGCAGCACGCGCACGCGTGCTGCGAACCTCCGACCCTCGCCCTTGGGCCTGAAACGTCGTGCCGCAAGATGGCGCTCCCAGGGTGAGGAACCTCTGGCCTCCGGCCTCGCCAGTAACCCGCATCAAAACGGTGCTGCTATTACGACTCAAATACCTCGCACTTTCCACAGCCTACAATCATCAACCTCCCCTCATCAGCAGGCTCAACGTCCTCAAGCACATTGCCTCTGCTCCACCCACAACGGACCTCCGACCTCGCACGGGGTCCCCAGGCCCCGTGCAGCAGCACGCCCAGGCGTGGTGCTGCGCCCCTCCGACCCTCGCCCTTGGGCCTGAAGCCCAAGGGCCGCGGCATGCGCAGTCATGCCGCGTAACAGCCTGCCCTACCGGACTACGCGATAGAACTGGACGGCTGCTGTCGGCTCTACCTGCATGGGGCTTGTGGCGCCGATCAGTTCGGTCCAGGGGCCGTTTGCACTGACGGCTTGTTCCAGGCGGCCGGCGCCGTCCCAGGTCACTACCACCTTGCCGCCGGAGAAGGCGATCGATACCTCCGGCGCCTCGACGACCGGGACGATTTCGATGCCGGCGGCGGTCGGACCGCCCATCGCGGCCAGGATCTCAGGTGCGAGCGCGTCATTGATGATGAACATCGAGGAGACGAGCACCTCGTGCGTGTAGAGTCCGCTCGGCTCGTTGAAGAACACCAGATCCGGGCCTTCATGCTGGCCGGTGTAGAGTGAGAACCCGCCGTCCAGGAGGGAGCCGCCGGTGCGCTGGTAAACGAGCACGCCATCGACGTAGTAGCGGACCAAGCCGAGGCCGAGATCGGCGACAAAGGCGACCCGCTGCCACTGATCGGGCTGGATCGTGCCGGCGTCGGTATAGCCGAGCTCCGCGATACCGATGGCGCCGGCGTCGTCGACATACCAGTCGGCATCGTTTTCGTTGGCGGGGTTCGTGTTGAAGATGGGCATCCAATTGAGCGGCCCCGGAATCAGCATGTCAAAGATGAGGGTGTACTGGTTGAGATACTCCCCGCCACTGTCTCCGGTGGAATCGGTGAAGAAGCCGTGCAGCCCGTTGGTGGCGTTGGTAAACGCAGGAATCCTGATGAAATCGGCCGGCTGCCCACCGATGTTCGGTACGCCGCCGCCGGTCGTCTCGAACGCGACGAGACCCGAGGTCTCTCCATCGGCGTAATCGAGTACGCAGGTGCCTTCGATGGGAGTCAGATCGCCTAGAGCGAAGTCCCACCTGCCGAAGACGGTTTGAACCGCCGGCAGGACGGTCAGGGTTGCGGGGTTACTGAGCGTGGTTCCCACGGCGTTCGTCACCGCAACGGTGTACACGCCCGCCTCCGCATCGGTGACGGCGTTCACAATGACGCCCGGTCCTACAATCCCATCGAGCGGAGTGCCGTTGAACATCCACTGGTAGGTGACCGGCCCCTCGCTCTGTACGACGACAGAAAACTCCGCGGAGTCTCCGATGTGCCGGGTCTGCGAGGTGGGCTGGGTGAGGATGACCGGCGGGACTCCTTCAGAAAGCGAGTAGATCCCGAAGTTGTCGATCCCCCAGTACCAGCTATCGGTACCGGTCAGGACGAAGCGGAATTGGACAGCCCCCTGCTGGTCGGCATCGGCCAGGCGAAAGACCTCGACCCGCTTGGACCCGGCCGGATCGTTATCGATCCGCCCGCTGAGGTATGGCGCAAGCGCTTCAGTGATGGGAGCGCCGATGAAATCGCCGTGTGCCGGCCCGAGTACGGGATCGGTTGTGACGACCTGATCGTCATTGGGTGCGGTCAGGACCGCAACCACGTCGGGTCCCGCAGCGACCTCCTCCTGGTCGACCATATACAGGATCGGCAGCCAGGTGGCGCCGCCATCGGTCGTGTACTCGAGGGCACCGAGGTTGTCTTGGTTCTGCTCGTAGAGGCTGTGAAAGGCGAGATAGACATCGTCCGCGCTGCTCAGGTCGTACACCGGTGAGGTGATGTAGATCACTACGTCGCCGTTGCGGTAGCCGGTGTTGCCGAAGAGCATCTGGCCGGAGGCGAGATTGTCCACGACCTCGCCGTTGACGACATTGGCGGGGTTCGGGGTCAGGACCCGCTGGTAGTCATCGGTCGGGTCACCGCCGTCGTAAGTGATCATCGACTCCGTGAACCGGGTGGAGTCGATCACGGTCCAATCCGCGAAGACGGCGGATCCGAGATCCTGCGGATCGGTGTTGCCCGGGTCCCAGCCCGCGGGATCGCTGAGGTTCCACGCGGTCCAGCCGGCGGGCAGGTCTGTTTCGGCGACGCTCTCGAAATCCTCAAAATAGAGCGGCTCCGGCAAAACGATATCGGTGTAGTTCACGACGGTGAAGACGTGGGTCAGCTCGGTGAGCGTGCTCTGGTTATCGGCGTAAGACAACCGGAGCGAATGCTGAGAGCCAGGTGGCAGGAGGGTGTCCGACTGGAAGGTGACGGTCGTGGTGGTCCCGGATTTGACGACGTCGACGGTCACGGGGTTGTCGTCAAGGAAGAGCTCGACCGAGCCGACATCCACGAGGGCGCCCAGGTCTTCGATGGTGATGGTGGTCCGGGCATCCGGCCAGTAATTGAGCTGGCCGTCCTGCGGGGTGAACGAAGTGACCACGGTCTGGGCGGGCGGGTTGGTTGGGATCCCGTCGGCCTGGGGCCCGCCAAGCGCGGCGATCTCCAGGTCGGTCATGCATAGGTCGCGCGCCTGGATGCTGGCGACATAGCCGGGAGCGCTGTAAGGGCCGTCGAAGTAGCCGTCGGTAAAGAGCAACACGGCGTCGTCCGGTTCGAGATCGGTTCCGTTCAGGCCGAAACGACTGTCAAATTCGCCGGTATTGGTGCCGACTTTGACGCCGTTGATGTATTTCGTGATCTGGTCTGAGTCACGGGTCAGGTCGACGGCGATGGCGAGGCGGACCCATGTGTCGGCGGGGACATTGCCGTGATAGGCGTTACTGATCCCCAAACCGTTGGACTCGTTCAGGTAGAATTCCGCGTCATCATCCTGGAAATTGAAGGTATCGGTCTGAATCAACGCCCGCCAGACACCGGTGGAGGCGGCGGGGAACAGGACGTCCATGATGATGGTCCATTGATTGACGTACCATCCGCCGCCGTTGGGGGCGATCCCGTGATGGAGTAAGTACCCCATCCATTGATCGGTCTGTGGAAACCCCATGACCGCTGCCGGCTCCCCATTGATATCGGGGATGCCGAGGTCACTGGTCAGGCCGAAAACGGTCGCGGCCTCGGTGTCGCCGCCGGGGCCGTCGAGGTATTCAATCGGGTCGCCGACCGCACCGGCCAATGGATTGGCGGGCTGATCAAAATTCCACAGGCCGGTGACGGCCGCGGAAAGTGGCCCCACAAGGAGAAGCAGACTGAAAAGAGTGGGTGTAAAGCAGTGTCTCCGTGTCATCGCGGGGTTCCCCCATACTTCGTTACAAGAGCAGACTCAAGTCCCCATCGCGACAGGCCGACGGCCTGTGGAATCGGGTGGGATCTCCAACCTCAACCGACTGTATCGATCGACTTTAGCATGGATCAAGGGGTGCAGACCAAGGGATATTCTCCATTCGGCCCTTTCGTGTTCCAATCGGAGACGATGCGCTCGGCCTCGGGACTCACCATGGTGTGCCACTGTTTTCCGGACGGCGTTTTGACAAAGGTGTGCGCCTTGCTTTGGGCGCGGGAGATCCCCCCCGCCGCTTCGGCGGGGGCACCGGCTTTGCGCGCCTCGAACTGGGCCTTCATTTCGGGGCTGTATTTTTCGAGATAGACGATCTCGAGATCGTCCTTTTTTCGGGAGCCGGTTCGGCTGATCACGACTGCGCGAACGGCGTCCTGTTCCTGGTCGTCAATGCCCTGAATAGGCGGCACGGCCGACTGTGGCGCGGCGAAGAGCTCCTCTGCGCTCTGGTCGTAGAAATAGATCATCGGCTCGGCGGGTCCGCGCGCATGCCATTGCCGGAAGAAGAGTCCCCCAGCCGCGAACAAGAGGAGTACCGCGATTAGAAGCTGGGTCTTTTGATTTTGGATCATCTTACCTACCAACGTCCTGGGGTGATTTACGATCAATGGGGATCGCGCTTGGCGGACCACCAGCAGACGTCCGGATTGCAGGGGATGGTGCTGGGATCGAGCATGGTGACGGAGCCGTCGCTGAATGCGTAGTTGGAGCCGCGCCCGTGGCGCAGTGCGCCCGGGTCGTTCTGGGCGACGCGGTTGAATCCTGGACCGTTGGTATTGCCCAGCTCCTTCCAGATCCACCAGCGATCGTCGGGCCAGCCGCCCCAATCGCTGTGGCCGTCACCGAACAGGATCATTTCGTTGGCTGCCTCGACCATGGACCAACGGCAGAGGTTGTTCTCGTAGCCGGCGGGCCGACCGAAAGGCGGCTGCGCGCCACCGGCGTTCCAGTGGGCGTTGACGGCGCCGATGCCGCTCGAGATCTGGATCTCGCCCGGCATGAACCGCCCTGCGATCCCCGGTTTGCCCTCGGCGTAGATATCCTCTTTCTCCGAGGGGCAGTCGTAGACCTTCAGGCTCTCGCCGACATAGGTAAAGAGGTAGGGCCGCCAGCTGGTCTCAATGCGCGGGTAGACCAACCGCTCCTGCATCGGTGGGAGCCAATCGTCGAAATCCTGCGAGTACAGGTTCACGGCTAAGGCGAGCTGGCGCATGTTATTGGCGCAACTGATCTGCCTGGCCTTTTCCCGGGCGGAGCCGAGGGCAGGGAGCAGCATGGCGGCGAGGATCGCGATAATGGCGATCACGACCAGCAGCTCGATCAGCGTAAAGCCTTTGAGCCGCGTGCGCCCCTCAGGCGCCGCGTGAGGCGTCCTCAGCATTCTCACGATCGATTGCATCGCATTCCTCAACGTTCGCTTCCTTGGAGAACTCCCCATTGTCTTCCGCCTGGGGTGATCATCATCCGTGCAGCCCGCTCGGAGAGCGAACGGCACCGCGGGGTGTCAGGACATCAATTCTTCGAGCTCGTCGGCCGAAGGCACGCGCCCGGTCACCACCACCTTGCCGTCGATCGAGAGCGCAGGGGTGTACATCACGCCTGCATCAATGATCTCCCGCATGTCGGTGATCTTCTCGATGTCGGTGGGTTGTCCGAGTTCGGCAAGCCTCTGCTTGACGACTTCTTCCATCTTCCGGCACTTCGGACAGTCCGTTCCATAGATCAGAATCTTCATAGCGTTTGCCTTGGCAAAGGAATCCGTTTCAGCCTCGTTGACTCGTTCAAAGCCTTCAGTCCGACCGATCATCGATGGTCGTCAATTACCATAACCTTGCCGGAAGAGAATGGAAAACTCAATACGGAAGGGGGGGAAGAAGGGAGGCTGTGGTGGGCGAGGGTGGGGATGTGGACGTTTTGTAGCTGAATTTCCCGGGCCGAGCGACGTTTTCCATCGATTCCGACACCGACCCCGATTCCCTCGATTCCCTCGATTCCCTCGATTCCCTCGATTAACTCGATTAACTCGATTAACTCGATTAACTCGATTAACTCGATTAACTCGATTTCGATTTCGATTTCGATTTCGATTTCGATTGAGGTTTCGATTGAGGTTTCGGGTTGGGTTTCGGGTTGGGTTTTACCGGAGAGCGTGGCGTGGCCGGATGGGGAGGACTCCCGCAGAGATCGCAAAGGGCCGAAGGGTTCTTCCCCTGCCCCGCACTTCGGGGTATGTTGGTTGAGAGACGAGCGATGACGCAGCGACCGATTGGCTAGGAGATCTATTGTGGACGAACAGACAAAAATGAGGTGCGCCGCACGGGCACAGGTGTTGAAGGCGATGGCACACGCATCGCGCCTCATCATCCTGGAGGAACTCTCCGGCGGTGAGCGTTGTGTCTGCGAACTACGGGACATTGTCGATGCCGATACATCCACGGTATCGAAACATCTCAGCATCCTGAAAAACGCCGGTCTCATCGAGGACGACAAACGCGGGACCAAGGTGTTCTATCGATTGTCCGTCCCCTGCATCCTGCGCTTCTTCGACTGTGTCGAATCGGTGATCCATCAGCGTGCCAGCAAGGACATGGCCGCGATCACCCTGGCTGACTCGATGGTCAACCGGGGCTAGGCTGACCCCGTCGGAAAAGGCCCTCAAGCCGGAGGGGGAGGACTCGCGCAGAGGCGCGCAGAGGCGCAGAGGGGGAGGTCTCCCGCAGAGGGCGCAGAGGGAATGGGATCACGAGTGGGTGGGAGAGGGAGAGCGAGTAGGAGTAGGAGGGTGCTGAATCGGAATACCTTTTAATATCCCAAAAAGGTAGGGATCAGGGCATGAACCCCACCCACCCCATGGCCGGGTCGAAAACGCCACCGCGACCTCCGCGGGAGGCTCTCCGGATCCGGGCTCTGGCCTAGGCACCGGTAAGGGCCTGCGCGACGAGCAACGCCATCACGATCAAGGCGTAGAGGTTGATCTTGAGAAAGGCCTTGAGCTGCCAACGCTCGCTGCCTTCGGGATGCAGGATTTCGACGGCGGCGACTACCAGCCAGATGGTTGCCGCCAGGAAGGCCAGGTTCCACGGGAACGGCACGGGCCCGGTCATGGCCAGGAGCAGGCCGGCTGCCGCCGTGGCGAGGATCCACGTGAAGGTGATGCGGCCGAGTTGAATCGTCGAAAAGAGCTGGGTGACCGATGGCAGCCCCGCCTCCTCGTAATCCTTGCCGTACATCAGCAGCAGCAGCCAGAAGTGTGGGATCTGCCAGAGGAACAGGAAGAAGGCCAACGGCAGGATCGAGTGATCGGTCACCACCCCGCCCGCAGCGGTCCAGCCGATGACCGGTGGGATCGCACCGACCAGGGCACCCGGTACCACGGCGAAGGCGGACAACCGTTTCAGGTAGGTGTACACGCCGTTGTACCAGATGACCGAGAGCAGGGTCAGCAGAAGGACCTGTGGGGTGTGGGTATCGCCGAGGGCAAGCAGATTGAAGCCCGCGGCGAGAAGTGCCAGCGCGACGAACAAGGCCCACCAGCGATCGATGCGTCCCGACGGAATCGGCCGGGTCCGGGTCCGCCGCATCCGCCCGTCATACGGCGCATCCTGCACATGATTCAGTGCCGAGGAACCGCAGGCCGCAAGGAACACCCCCACCATCGGCAGCAGCATCGACCACGACCAGGCCTCCTTGAACAAGAGGTAGCCGGTGGCGACCGAGACCATGACCAGCACCGAAATCCGTACCTTGGCCAAATCGAGTATAATCCGAACCCACTTCATAACAGTTCCTTCGCGTCCTCGCGTTATTCCTCGCCTCCTTCCTCTCCTTCCAATCTCGCGCCTTCGGTGCCTCCTTCCGCACCTACTTCCGCCCCTCCTTCCCCACCTTGCTCCACGGTCAGGATCTGCATGGCACGCTCGATCGGCAGACGGCGCTTCACCGGGGTCTGCTTGGTCAGCTCATACCGCTCGTCCAGCTCGGCGAGCGCCTCGGGCGTGTCGACGACCAGGTCATCGCCGCGGTGGTAGCTGCGGACCTTATGGACCAGTGCCATGCGGTCCCATTTGGAGAGCTGACTGAACGAGCGCATCTGTCCGCCGGGAATACCCTCGGTCAAGGTCTGGTAGATACCGGAGATGGAGTTCCCGTTGGTCCAGTCGTCGTTGGTGGTGAAGTTGCGCGCGCCTTCGACCAGTCCACCCATACCGTTTTCACCGTGGCAGGTCGCGCAGTAGGTGGCATAGAGCTGATCGGCGTCGCGCGCGAGGATCGCCTCGGACTCCGGATCAATCGCGGTTGTCATATCGAGCGGCTTGTTCTGTTCGGCGATCATCCGTTCCTTCCAAAGCTCGTACTCCTCGGGCGTGACGACCTCCAGGGAGGAGACCATGAGGGCATGGTCTTTGCCGCAGAACTCGGCGCAGAAGATGTTGAAGGTGCCCAGGGTCTGGGTATGGATCCACATATGCGTATCGCGCCCGGGCACGCAGTCCTCCTTCACCCGGTAGTCGGGGAGGTAGAAGCTGTGGGTGACGTCGTCGATCTTGGAGCTGAGATTGAAGCGAACGGAAGTATCGATGGGGAGGACGAGTCGGTCGGTGACGATCTTGTCGTCCGGGTACTCGAAAGTCCAGAACCAGCTCTGGGCGATGACATTGATCTGCATGGCGTCCGGTGGGACGTTGCGCATGACCTTGAACCCCTCGTACCCCTTGAAGAACATCCAGATCACGAGGACGGTCGGAATGGCGATCCAGGTGATCTCGAGGGCAAGGTTCCCCTCGATTTGAGCGGCCTTCTTATGGCGTGTGTGGTGATAGCGGAAGACGAACCAGAGCATGGTCACCGTCACGCCCACCAGGAGGAGGAGGCAGGTCCCGCCGATCCAGAGGAAGGCGTTATCGACCTCGCGTGCGATATCGGTTGCGGCAAGGAACATGACAGTACCTCAACGGAATGAATAGTCGGCGAAGGTGAGAAAGATGAAGACGGCGAACGAGATCACGGTCACCAGGAAGATGATCTGAATGAGCCGGGCCTCGAACCGCACGTGCATGAAGTAGAGCAGCACAAGTGAGGCCTTGACCGATGCGATCATCACAGCGGTGAAGGTGGACAGCTTACCCAGGTCCAGCGCGGTGACGCTGACGGTGATCCCGGTCAGCAGGATCAGGGCGACCCAGACGGTGACGAACACGCGATACGGCGTGATATGTGTGGTTTCGGTGTGAGCACTCATCGAAGGGGTCTCCTCAAGCGATCAGGTAGTAGAGTGGGAAGAGGTAGATCCAGACCAGATCGACCAGGTGCCAATAGAGTCCACCGTTCTCGAGCAGTGAGAACCGTTCGGCCGTGATCCGGCCGGATTGCACCCGCCACAGCACGATCGAGAGGAAGACCATGCCGATGATGATGTGGATGGCGTGCAGTCCGGTCGATAGGTAGTAGAGGCCGAAGAAGAGGTTTTCACCCTTGGAGAGGTCGACCATGTGGTCTGAACCGGGGTAGATCCCGTGGTCGAATTTGGCCTGCCACTCGAAGCTCTTGATCACCAGGAAGAGCGCGGCCATCGCGATGGTCACGCCGAGCAAGCCGGCGCAGAGCCGCCGCGCGCCCTTCTGCATGGCGGTGATCGCCATGGCGACGGTGAGGCTGGAGGTGAGCAGGATGACGGTGTTCAGTGTGCCCAGGGTGCGGTTCAATTCCTGCGCCGCAAGCTCGAACCCCGGCCGGTAATCGTGGAAGTACACGGCATAGATGATGAACAGGACCGCGAAGAGCAGGAGCTCAGTGGTCAGAAACAGCCACATCCCGATCCGGTTCGCGACCGGATCGTAGTGCTCTAGGTGTCCGGAATGTTCGTGATTCGGCCCTGCGGCCGTGCAAGCTTGGGTCATGATCTACCTCATTGGCCGGATGCTTATTCGGCGTAATCGTAGGGTCCGGAAGTGACCGTTGGAATCTGATCGAAGTTGAGGGTTGGCGGTGGGGTCGAGACCTGCCACTCCAGCGGGCGGCCCTCCCACGGATTATCCGGCGCCTTCGGCCCCTTGCGTGCGGCGCGGCACATGTTGAAGACCATCAGGAGGATGGAAGTGGCCATGACCCAGGAGCCAACGGTCGAGGCCTGATGAAACCCCTGGTACTCGGGCAGGTAATCGGCATACCGCCGCGGCATCCCGAAGTAACCCGCGATGAAGAGCGGCATATAGGTCAGGGTGAACCCGACGAAGAAGAGACCGGCAGAGGTATAGGCCAGCTTGAAGCTGTACATCCGCCCGAACATCTTCGGGAACCAATAGTGCACCGCGGCCATGAAGATCACCCCGCCACTGCCGAACATCGTGTAGTGGAAGTGCGCGACGATGAAGGATGTGTCGTGCAGATGGATATCGGTCGAGAGCGAGCCGATGATCAGCCCGGTCAGCCCGCCGATGGAGAAGAGGAAGATGAACATGAGGGCGAAGATCATGGGCGGATCGAGCCGGATCGAGCCCTTGTACATCGTGGCCAGCCAGTTGAAGACCTTCACCCCGCTCGGCAATGCGACGATGAAGGTCAAAAAGGAGAAGACCACCCGCGCGGTATCGGCCATTCCGCTGGTGAACATGTGATGCGCCCAGACCAGCGACCCGATCGAGGCGATCGCGACCGAGGAGTAGGCGATGAATTTATACCCGAAGATGGTCCGGCGTGAGAAGGTGGGGATGATCTCCGAGACCACGCCCATCGCCGGCAGGACCATGATGTAGACCGCTGGATGCGAATAGATCCAGAACAGGTGCTGGTAGAGGATCGGGTCGCCGCCCTTCGAGGGATCGAAGATCGGGATCCCGAGGAACCGCTCCATCAGGACCAGCATCAGGGTGATCCCCACCACCGGTGTGACGATGATCTGCACCCAGGAGGTCGCGTAGAGCCCCCAGACAAACAGCGGCATGCGAAACCAGTCCATGCCGGGCGCGCGCATCCGATGCACCGTCGTCACGAAATTGAGTCCGGTCAGGATGGAGGACCAGCCGAGAATGAAGGCCGCGATGATGGGCAGGAGCACGTTGGCGTCCGTCCCGGTCGCATACGGCACGTAAAAGGTCCACCCCGTGTCGGGTCCCCCGCCGAAGGCGATGGAGAGGACCGCGAGGAGCCCGCCCGCGGCGTACAGGTAGAACGAGAGCAGGTTGAGTCGCGGGAAGATCAGATCCTGCGCACCGATCTGTATCGGCAGGAAGAAATTGCCAAAGACCGCCGGGATCCCGGGGATGATGAACAGGAAGGTCATCACGACGCCGTGCAGCGTGAGGATCCTGTTGTATCCGTTCCCGCCGAACAGCTGTACGCCGGGGAAGAGCAATTCGAGGCGCATCAGCACCGCGAGCGCCATTGCAATCAGGAAGAAGCCGACGGTCCCGTACAGGTACATCAGGCCGATTCGCTTATGATCAGTGGTAACGACCCAGGAGCGCCAACCCGACTTCGCCTCGAAAAAGTTCGGCGCGTCGGAGGTCAGGGCCGTGGTTGTCGTAGTCATTATTTCGTCTCCTCAGGCGACTGGACTTGGGTTTTGCCGTGTCTGCGGAAGAACAACAACAGCAGGAGAAACAGGCCGAGAAACAGGATCGTTCCCAGCAAAATGACCCGGTTGATCTTCAGCACATAGGCATTTGCGTCCTGTTCATAGGAAAAGCATAGGGCCTGAACGACCTGCATCACCGAGCGCGGGCGCCCCTGCATGGCATCGATCAGGGCCAGCTTCACGTTCGCGGCCAGGAGCTCGGTCCCGTTGAGGTAGCGGACGATCTTGCCCTTGTCCGACAGAAAGATCGTCGTGGCCGGGTGGTTGTAGTCGCCGTTGTCCTCCTGGTAGTAGAACCCGACCGCATCGGCCAAGGCGCGCGAGTTCTCCGCGGTACCGGTCAGAAATGCCCAGCTCTCGGCCGGGATCTCGCGGTCGTATTTCTCGCTCGTTCGGCTCAGCAGCGCGGTCTTGCCGTTCTTGGCGATCTCCGGGCCCTCGCGCGGGTCGAAGCTGACCGTGATCACGCGGTAGTCCTGCCCCGGCTTCAGGTCGACCTTGGCGACCATCGCGGCGACTTCCTGCAGCAAGGGACTGCAGATATTGGGGCAGCGCAGGTAGATCAGGTTCAGGATCACGGGCTTGTCGATCAGCGCGCCCAGCGTGACCTCCTCGCCCGCTTCGTTGTTGAAGGTGAGATCCAGTGGGATGGTATCGCCCAGTTTTTCGACGATGCCGACGGCCGGCGGCGGTGTGGCCGCTGCACCGTCCAGCGATGCCTGAGCATGCGCGGGCGATACCGCCGCAAGGAGAAGCCACGTCGGCACCACGACCGCAGTTCTGCGGGCAATGGATCCGCCCCATGTTTGCATCCTGTTCATGATCCTAATCCCATCCTTCCATACGTTCGCCATGCCGCCGTGGTCGTGGCAGTTCGACCGCGGCGCGCCGTTCACGCCCCCGTCCCCTCAGGGAGCGTTCCTCTTTTTGGTTGTCGTTGCGGCCGCATCCCAGGCAGCGTGGATCACAAATGAAATTGTACCGATTGCGCGAATCGGGGGTCGCCCTCGGGCAACATCCCGTACCGGCCGATAAACCGGGCCGCACACCACAGGAGCAGGCCGGTGACCCAGAGCACGGGTGCGACCTCCTGCCAGCCAAAGACGGGTCCGAGCTCGGAGTACTGAGGGTAGATGAGCCAATAGAGATCGAGCCATTGGCCGATCAGGATCAGAACCGATGCGAGCACCAGTGCGCGATCGTTCTGCTTCGCCCAGCGCGGCAACAGGAGAAAGAACGGGAGCACGAAACGCAGTAGTCCGAGCAGGATGGTCCATTTCAGCCAGCCGTGCTCCATCCGGTGCACGAAATAGACGGTCTCCTCCGGGATGTTCGCGTACCAGATCAGCATGAACTGGCTGACCGCGAGGTAGGCCCAGAAGCAGGTGAAGGCGAAGAGCAGCGCGCCGAAGTTGTACATGTGGTCGTTGCGCACGAGTCCCGCACCCAAAAACCCGTTGCGCCGCAGCCAGACGACCGCGAGCGTGATCGCCGCCAAGGCGCTGACGGTCATTCCGGACCAAATATAGGCTGGAAAGATCGAGCTGAACCAGTGCGGCTCGAGGCTCATCACCCAGTCGATCGCCACGAACGACATGGTCAGGGCGAAGACCGGCATGAAGTGCGCCGAGATGCCGCGCACTCGGGTGCCGGCCAGCGCGGTCGCGGTCGGATCGGCGCCCTCCGTCTCGGCGGCGAGGCTCGGTCCGATGATCTTGCGCGCATAGAGCAGCCAGAGTCCGAAGAACACGCCCCCGCGCACCACGAAGAACCAGACGTTCAAATAGGGCCGCTTCATCTCCAGGAGTGCATCGCCCTCGACCAGCTCCGGCACGGCCCAGGGGAAGAGCCCGCTGCGGGCGCCGAACAGGGTAAGCAGCGCCAGCGGGATGAAGAGCAGCAGGCACGGCTTGAGCATTGCGGCGAACATCTCTGCGGGCCGCCGCACCACGACCGACCAGACGGCACCGGTCAGGTGCTGAAGCGCTACGAAGAAGAGCGCACCCAGGGCGATCGCCCAGAAAAAGACGAAGCCCCACAGGTAGCTGAACGCGAACCGGCGCAGCGGGGTCTCGCCCACGAACAGGGTCAGCAGGCTCAAAACTACGCCGGCGACGAGCAGCACCAGGGCGGCGCGATGAAGTCCGGACTGCCTGTTCTCAGCGGCGGGAGGATCGGCGGAAATCGGCATCTGGAGGTCGGGGTTGCTCACCGTTGAAAATCCTCTTCTTCAGGGTTGACCGCGCGATGGAGCACACGCAGGTAGTTCACCACGTGCCAGCGCTCTTCGGGTTGGAGTTTGTCCGCATAGCCCCACATCTTCCCTTTGCCGTAAGAGATCACATGAAACAGCCGCCCGTCGGGGTAGGCGCTGACGACAGGGTCGTGCAGGTTGGTCGGCGCGGGGAACCGGTTCGGCCCGACCACGCCGCCATCGCCTTCGCCCCATTTGCCGTGGCAGGTGCTGCAGATCACGTCGTACAGTTCGCGGCCGCGCTCCAGGCTCGCCATCGTCGGCACCACCGGATTGACCAGCTCCTCCCCTGCCCTCACCGCCGTGGCGTCATCGTTGCCCTCATAGCCGACCCGCACATAGCCATGCGGGACGGAGCCCTCGGGCGGGGTCAGGTCGACCAGGAGCTCCTCGTCAAAGATCCGGCCGTAAGTCCCCTGGGTCAGACCCTTCGGCTGCGCGGCCATGCCATTGAAGAACTCGTAGAACGGCAGCGCCAGCGCCATCAAGGGCAGAACGATTGCCGAGGCGCCGATCGACCAGAGGACCACTTTAAACACCATGGGGCGCCATTTGGGCCGCCAATTGCCCAGCGCGGTTTGCATCCTCTCAGGAATCATGGTCGCACTCCCTCCTGGTCGTGTTCGCCGGCGGCGGATCCGCTCGCCTGCCAGACCGGCAGCGGTCGGATGTCCGTGCAGCCGGCCTCCGCAAGCAGCCGCTGCGCCTCGGTCCAACTGAACCGCGCGTCCTCCGCCTTCAAAACGATCCCAAAGCGGGTCGTCGTCACCTCCCGCATCACATCGGCATCGTGCAGCGGCGAGTGCCAACGGAAGAGCCGGCAGAAGAACAGGACGCACGCGAAGGTGGTCAACGCGGCGAACAGCACGAAGAACTCGAACGTGGGCGGGATGAACGCCGGCCAGCTGAAGAGCGGCTTGCCACCGATCAGCACCGGATAATCGACGACGCTCGTCCACCACATGAAAAAGAAGCCGAGCCCCGCCCCGCCGAACCCGGCCAGCAGGCAGATGATCGGGATCGGCGAGGGCCGAAGCCCCATCGCCTGGTCAAGGCCATGCACCGGATACGGTGTATGGCAGTCCCACTCGGTATACCCCGCATCGCGCACCTTCCCCGCGGCGTGCAGGAGGGCGTCGGGTTCGTCAAAGAGGCCGATCGCTCCGGCCAATGCCTCGTTCTGATACGTTGCGTCACTCATGCTGATGCCCTCCTTGCGACTGCGCCCCCGGCACCAACGCCTTCGTCTCGGATACGGCCACTGTCGGCAGGAACCGGCAGAACAGCAGCAGTAGCGTGAAGAAGACCCCGAAACTCCCCACGAACAGGCCGACATCCACCAGCGTCGGCCGGTACATCCCCCAGGAGGAGGGCAGATAATCCCTGTGCAGACTCGTCACAACGATGACAAAGCGCTCGAACCACATCCCGACGTTGACCAGGATCACCACCGGAAACATCAGCATCGGTGTGCGTCGGATTTTTTTGACCCAGAAGAGCTGGGGCACGAGCACGTTGCAGATCACCATCGTCCAGTAACCGGCGGCATACGGTCCGATCGCGCGGTTGAGGAAGACGAACCGTTCATAGGCCACACCGCTGTACCACGCGATGAACAACTCAATGAAATAGGCGTACCCGACCATCATCGAAGTCGCGATAATCACCTTGTTCATCAGCTCCACATGCCCTTCCGCGATCACCCCCTCGAGCCGGAAGAACTTCCGCAGGAATAGGATCAGCGTACAGACCATCGCGAACCCGCTCAGGACCGCGCCCGCCACGAAATAGGGCGGAAAGACCGTCGTATGCCACCCGGGAATGACCGAGGTCGCGAAGTCGAACGAGACCACGCTGTGCACGCTCACGACCAGTGGGGTGGAGAGCCCGGCAAAGAGGAGATACGCCTTTTCATAGTGGCTCCACGCCCGGTTGCTGCCGGTCCACCCGAGCGTGAGGAGTCCGTACAGCGCCTTGCGCAGTGGGTGCCTCGCCCGGTCGCGTGCGATCGCGAGGTCGGGCAGCAGGCCGGTGTACCAGAACATGAAGGAGACCAGGCCGTAGGTCCCGACCGCGACCACGTCCCAAAGGAGCGGCGAGCGGAAGTTCACCCAGATCTGGTTCGCATTCGGCAACGGCAGCAGCCAGTAGGCCGCCAGCCACGGACGTCCCGTGTGCAACAGCGGGAAGACCAAGGCGCAGATGACGGCGAAGACCGTCATCGCCTCAGCGAAACGCGCGATGCTCGTCCGCCAGCGCTGCCGCAACAGAAAGAGGATCGCGCTGATCAAGGTCCCGGCATGGCCGATTCCAATCCAGAACACGAAATTGACGATGGCGAATCCCCAGCCGACGGGGTTGTTGTTCCCCCAGACTCCGATCCCTTGGATGATGGTGTAAAAGAAGCAGACCAGAAACAGGGTCGCCAACCCGCCGGCCACAAAGAAGGCCCCGAGCCAGCGCCCGGTCGGGAACGATTCCAACGGTTGGAATACATCGTCCTCCAGTCGATTCATGGCCACGGGCGCCGAGGTTGGTGTCATCGTGGTTGCTTGAGCCGTCATGCTTCTCCTCCGTGGCGAGCGTGGTCAGCCGCCTGCGCCCCAGCGGCGCGATCCGCCAAGGCCGGATGCGGATTGCGCAGCTTGGCGAGGTAGGCGACGCTCGGCTTCACGTTCAGCTCCTCCAAGAGGTAGTAGGCCCGGCTGTCCTGGTGCAGCTGAGCGACGCGGCTGGCCGGGTCGTTCATGTCACCAAAGACAATCGCCTTCGAGGGGCAGGTCTGCTGACACGCCGTCTGGATCGCGCCGTCCTGCGTCTTGAACTTGCCCTCTTTCTTCTCCCGGAAACGCACCTCGTTGATCCGCTGAACACAGAATGTGCACTTCTCCATCACCCCGACCGACCGCACCGTCACCTGGGGATTGTGCGCCAGCTCCATGACCGGCCCCCGCAGGTTGCGTTTCGGATAGTCGTAGAAATTGAAGCGCCGCACCTTGTATGGACAGTTATTGGCGCAGTAGCGCGTGCCGACGCAGCGGTTATAGGTCATCTCGTTGAGTCCCTCGGGACTGTGCGAGGTCGCGAGCACCGGGCAGACCATCTCGCACGGCGCGTTGTCGCAGTGCTGACACATCACCGGCTGGCGATGGAAGACCGGGTCGTCCTCCGGGCCGCCGAGATAGAGGTCGATCCGCATCCAGTGCATCTCGCGCCCGAGCCCGCACTCCTCCTTCCCCACGACCGGGATGTTGTTCTCGGCCTGGCAAGCGGTCACGCACGCACCGCACCCGGTACAGGCGGAGAGGTCGATCGCCAGGCCCCAGTGGGCTTGGTCCTTGTACTCGAACTCACGGTGGATCTTGACCGGCTCAGGGATGTGGCGGCGGTGCTCGACGAAATTGGGGTCTTCGGAAAACTCCTCGAACGTGCCGTCCAGCACCAGCGGGCGGTCGTGCATCGAGAACTCGGTCTGAGAGCGGACAAGCTCATACGTGCCGCTGAGCTTCTTGACGGCGACGCCGGTGACAATCCATTCGCTGAGGTCCGCTCCGGGCCGTTGCACCAGCGGCACAGCCGAGACGCCCACGCCCACGGCAATCGCGCCGCCCGCAGTACGGCCGCCGCCGAGATAGAGCATGCCGACGCCGTCCGCGGTTCCACGCTGGATCAGGACCGGCACCTCGACCGCGCGTCCCGCCTTTTCCAGTTTGACCCGGTCGCCTTCCTTTAAGTTCAGGGCTTGCGCAGTGCCGGGACCGATCGCCAGGGCGTTATCCCAGACGAGGCGGCTGACCGGATCCGGCAGTTCATGCAACCACGCGAGGTTCGCGAACCTGCCGTCCGCGAGGGCCGGGTTCGGAAGCAGCACCAGCTCCAGCGAGTTCCCGGCGGTGGCCGGACGCGTGGGTGATCCTATCAAGCGCGAAGCCGCGGCCGAATCGAGCGCCGGCCCCTGGATCGGGACCGGCTGCAACAGCCCGCCCGCCCGGAGCGCGTCCTCCCAGGCGCGCTCGGCGCCCTTCACCCCGACAGCATTGGCAAGGACCCCGCCCTGCCAGCGTGCCTTCACAAAACCATGCCAATCCTCGGCACCAAGCAGGGCTTCAGGCTCAGCCTCCGCCAGCCCGCGCGTCCACCGCAACAGCGACTCCGCCTCCTGGCGCGCGCCAAAGAGCGGGCGGATCACAGGCTGACAGATGGAATGAATCCCGGGCCGGGGCGCGGCGTCATTCCAGCTCTCGAGGTTGTGCGCGCTCGGCAGTTGCAGCGCGCACAACGCTAGGGTCTCGTCCTCGATCATCGCATGCCCGACCGCCCAGCCAGCCTTCCCGGCCAGCGCGTCGAAACCGCCGCCCGGCCAGTCGTATCCCGGATTCACCCCGAGCATCAGCAGCAGATCCGGCCCCGCCTCGAGCGCGGCGGCGATCTCTGCCGGATCGCTCGCGGGCAATGCGTGCGGCTCTGGATTCCAGCTCAGGGTGCGCCCCGGCGCCCCGAGCTGTTCGTTCAGCTGCGCGACCAGCGCGTGCACCGCCTCCGGCATTTGCGGGCCCGCCACCACCAGCGCCTCGCCCTGGTGCGCGACGAGGTCGTCGACCAGCGCGCGAAGGACCGCCTGATCCAGCCCGGTCCCGGCCAGGCCGGCCGGGTCGCCCTGGACCGCGGCGAGGATCGCAGCGGTTACCGCGGCAGCCCCGCTGGGCGCCAGACGAATCCTATGGTCGGCATTCATTCCGGTCAGGGTCACAGCACCTTCCGCGACCCAGAGCCGCGACATCCAGCCGCCTGCCTGGTCCGGCCTGCGGTGCTCCGCAAAACCTTGAGTCGCCTCCAGGACCGCGCCGTCCGTGCCGAGAAAGTCGCTGCCGAGACTGAGAATCACCTTCGCCTTGTCGAAGTGCGGCACGACTTCGCCCGGGCCGCCGTAGACCTCGGCCCAGGCGCGTCCGCGAGGACCGCTGTGCAGTCCGTCATGGATGAAGTGCCGTGCCTTACCGCCCGCGACGGCAAGGAACGCATCCACCAACGCCCGCTCGGATGGTCCCAGCGTGGCACGGGTCAGGAGCACCACCGAGGAGGCCGCCTTCAACCGGCTCAGGACCTGATCATCCGCCTGGCTCCAGGTCACCGGCTTGCCGTCGAGCTTAGGACTGCGCAGCCGGTCCGGATCGTAGAGCGACAGGATCGAGGCCTTCATCGCGGCCGAGGCTGTCCCACGATTGATCGGGTGCCCGGGATCCCCTTCCACCGCCACGGGGCGGCCGTCAACGGTCCGCACCACCATGCCGTAGGGGACATCCCCCTCCAGCCAGGTCGATGAATAGAAGAGCGGCACGCCCGGCTGCATGTACTCCGGCGGCGCAACTCGGCTCACGATCTTACGCTCCGGCTTGCGATCGCATCCGGTCACCCCGGCCGCCAGCGCCGCCGAGGCGCCCATGAGCTTGAGCATGGACCGGCGGCTGATCTCCCGCGGCGGCATGTGATCCGTCTGGCGCGAGGGCAAGCCCCTGAGCGCTACAGGGTGGGTATGTCCTTTGTGATTGGAGGAATCCATGAGACCTGCCTTGGTGTTCAATCGGGTCCGCTTTAACGATGACAGGCGGAACAGTGAAGAGGGCCGCGCGTGGCGAGTCCCGGTGAGGTGTCCGGCTGGGGCTCCTGCTTGTGGCAGTCGAGACACCAACCCATTTTGAGCGAGGCATGGCGAGACATCACCTCCATCTCTTCGACCGGGCCGTGACATTCCTGGCATTCCATGCGCTTCACTTGGCGCTGCTTCTCGGGGTCCCAGTACCCGACGTGGCGGCCGTGATCGAAATAGACGAAATCAGAAAGATTGTGGACGTTGACCCAGCGGATCGGCTCCTGAGCGTCCCAATGCTCGAGCAGTTTCTGCATGTTCGCGGTCAGCTCACCCTTGGAATCGGTGGTCTGCACCTCGGAATGACATTTCATACATGTCGCCAGGCTCGGGACCTGTGCCACGGCGTTGCGATCGGCGCCTGTGTGACAATAGAGACAATCCATACCCAATTCTCCGACATGCAGCTTGTGGGAATAGTCAATCGGCTGTTTGGGCGCGTATCCCGCCTCCACATTCCCCGGCCAGAGGGCATAGAGGGCAAACGGGATCCCGACCGCTGTCGTGGCCAGAATCACGAGCAGGAAGATATAAACCCGCCTGTCGAACGAAGGTGTGAAAATCTGCATGATCATCGCTTCCTCACCAATCCACGTGAGAATTCCGCAAGCTCGGGAACCGGCAGTCGAGCGTCTAAACAGACTCAAGCATGCCTTCAACCAGGTTATTTTTCAATCCCATCAGGCCAATGAATTTTGTCTAATTTCCTGATGCCCATGATCATATAGACAGACCCGACACTCCTGAATACCCCACCTTACCGTGGCGCACCAACGATCGGACGGGGTTGATCCACAGGGGGCTACCCGAAAAACTCCATGGCAAATCATGATCGGGGTCGGGGTCGCTATCGGTATCGCTATCGGTATCGAAAGGACGCTGGATGGGATTCGGAGATTGCCTCGATTGCCTCGATTGCCTCGATTGCCTCGATTGCCTCGATTGCCTCG
>CALLYA010000506.1 GCA_937875495.1 uncultured Verrucomicrobiota bacterium | reverse complement strand
CACAGCGGACCTCCGACCTCGCACGGGGGCGCCAGGCCCCGTGCAGCAGCACGCCCAGGCGTGCTGCGGACCTCTGACCTCGCGCGGGCCCGAATGGGCCACGCGCCGCAGCACGCTTCGTCGTGCTGCGAACCTCCGACCCTCGCCCTAGGGCTTGAAGCCCTAGGGCCGCAGCACGCTCCGTCGTGCTGCGCCATGGGAGAAGCTGGTCCGCTGCAGATCGAGTTCGGTCTGGCTGCCTTCGCGTTCCGCCACCAACCTCGGGACAGCCGGCAAACTCTCGGGAAGGTTCAACCGCCAGCGATGCCCGGTCACTTCCGCGACCACTTCGCCTTCGGACCAGGCCAGACGCACCGTCGATCCCGGCCTCACCTCTCCCGACATCACCCCCTCAGACAGCCCCCCAAATACCAGGAACGGCTCACCCGCAAGCAGGCTCCGATGAAACGCCACCTGTGCCGCCAAGGCATCCTCCTCGAGCGGTGCACCGGCCGGGCCTGCCGCCATCTCGGCCACGATCTCCTCGAGTCCGTCATCGGTCAGATGTCCGCCAAAACCATCCCCATAAAAGTCCCCCCACGGGCCGTGGCAACGAGCACAGTAGAAATCGAAATACTCAAGCGGTTGGTGCTCCAGCGGTGAGACCAAGGAATCCATTTCGAAGGCAACCGGTTCCGGGACCGCCGACCGCTCGCCTGCGGGGTCCGGCTCATCGACACGGGGCCCCTCGAGCGGACCTCGATCGCAACCGACAGCAAACAGGAGCGACAACCAGCCCGCCACACACAGCCATCCCCGCCATCTGATCAATGTGGAACTGCCCGATTTCATCGCGTTACTCCGCTGCCATATGGATCCGGTAGATCCGTCCAGTGTGGTCACAGCTGAAGAGAACCGTGCCATCGACATCGACGAGGCAATCGACCGGCCGTGCCAGGACCTCCCGCCCGTCGCTGCCAAGCGTCGTGACGATGCGAAGCGCCCCGTAGGGCAATCCGGTCTCGTCATCGAACAGGATCCGCTCAATCCCATAGCCCACCCGCCTCACACTGTTCCAGGAGCCGTGCAGCGCCGCGAAGATATCTCCGCGATGGCTCGCAGGCACACTCTCGCCATCCAAGAACGTGAATCCGTTCACCGCCCAGTGCGCTCCGAATCCCCAAGCGGGCGGTGTCGTCTTGGAGGCCAGCTCAATGATGTCCGGACGCTCGTAGTACTCAATGCGCGGCAGGATATTGCCAACAATGAACGGATGCCCGTAAAAGCCGCCCGCCACATAATGGTTCAACTCGTCCGGCGGATTGTGGTCCGTGACCGGTTGCATCCCCTGCGCGTCTCCAATCGGACGCCCATACCAGTCACTGCCGTGGTCACACCCCCAGACCTCGTCCGTTCCCGGTCGCAACCGCAATTTCTCGGTGTTGCGCAGTCCCGAGGCAAAGAGCGTCTTCTCCGAGCCGTCATGCCGGAACCGCCAGATCTTCTGACGCTCCGTTTCCATCTGGTCCGTGATATTGCCGGCATCCCCAATCGAGGTGTAGAGATAATCATCGGTCACCAGGATCGAACGCCACCAATGACCGCCGCCGGAGGGCAGAAGCCCCTCCTCCAAGACCGTGACCACTTCGTCGGCCGTGCCATCACCATCGGTGTCACGCCCACGATGAATCGCACCCGTCTGCGTGAACCACAACCAATCGCCATGCCGACACATCCCGTGCACCGTCGGCATCCCCGTGACGAAATCGCCGATGATCTCCAGCACGCCGTCTCCGTCCGTGTCACGCGTACTGACAATGCGGCCCTCCCGCGGGAGACTCACATAGACAAACCCACCCGGACCCGACTCCAGAAAACGCGCGCCCGGCAGATCCGGTAAGGCAACCGTCACGCAATAACCGGAGCGAATCGAAAACCCCGGCACCTCGAGCCCTGGCGCCTGTTGCCCGAAGACACCACCCGCACCATACGCCCACCCCAAGACCAGCATCGCCAAGAACATCACCCGCAGGAGAGTCCGCTGTTGTCTCAATCGCCGACCGTGCTTCGACATCATCTCCACATCTCTCCCTTCCCGATCTATGAATCACCACAATAGACCGTAATGGTTCTTCCAAAAAAAATGACCTTCCATACGAAAACCACGGTTTGCAACGGTTAGCAACTTCCGGCCTGCGGACCTCAGGCGAGGTCAGAGGTCGGTGGTGGGTGGAGGGTGGAGCAGTGGCGATGGGGTTGAGGATGCTAAACGTACTGATGAGGGGAGGTCTCCCGCAGAGGGCGCAGAGGGCGCGGTGGCGTTTTCGACTTGGCCATGGGGTGGGTAGATTCCAAGCTCTGCACCATACCTTTGGAGGAATTATTTCAGATATCCCGTTTCAGCAGCCCCCGTAACCGTAACCGTAACCGTAACCGTAACCGTAACCGTAACCGTTCTCCTACTCCTACTCCTACTCGTACTCGCTCTCCCTCCCCCAGCATCATCTCGTGATCGAGTTCCATTCCCATCCTCGTCCACGGGAGCATGCGCCGCTTCGCTGTTAACGCGTACGTTTCCGGCCTCCGCAAGGCAGCTGCTGAAAAACTGCCCCGATGGTGCTGCATTCCCCCCCCCAAAAAAAACATCTCTGCGCCCTCTGCGCCTCTGCGCGAGTCCTCCCCATCCGGATCCGGAGACCCGCGCGCGGGAGCACCAGCCCACGCGCCGCGACACGCGAATGCGTGCTGCGATCCCTACGGCCTCTCCGGAAACATGATCTGGAGGCTGTTCTGCATTTCGATCTCGGCCGCCCAGGGGCCGACCGGGGTCTGCCAATCACCGGTCGCCAACTCCCGCAACATCTGCTTGCGCAGGTCTTCATAGCCGATGCCCGCACGGTAGGTCCGATGCGCCAACACCGTAAAACGCCATAACCGGTCCGCATCCCACATCGGCCGCCCCGCGGGAGGACACGCCTCCGTCCGCGTGTCATGGCATGCGACTGTTTGGAGCACCAGCTCGCAGTTGGAATACCCGCCCAACCACGCCTTCACGTTGGCCACCGCACCGGCCTCATGCTCACGCTTCAACGACCAGAAGACATCCTCGCCCCGGCCCGCCCGCAGGTCGTTGAAGGCCGCGTGAAATCGGTCGTGGATATCGGGTATGCGGGCGTACCCGGTGTCGTGGCAGATCGCAGCTAAGACCGCGACCTGCCCGGCTTCGTCCGAAAACTCCAGCAGTCGGCAAAACTGTATCGTCGTCCAGACCACCAGTTCCGCATGCCCGTAATCTCCCCGCAGGTCCTGGAGCGGAAGGGCCAAATCCCAGACCCGCCGTTCCAGAGGAGAGAGTTGGCAGGCGATCCGAGCGCCGTCACCCCAGGCAGGTGGCGCGTCATACTCCAGAGGCCGATACCCCTGCCAACTCTCGGAAATACCGTGCGTCATCCATGCACCTCTTCCTCATCCGGGGCGGCCGCCCCCGGGACACTCACCGCTGCCGGCCCGGTCGGGACCGGCCGACCCAAGGCCGTCAGGCCGCCCAACGCACCGAGCCCCATCGTCTCCACCGCGGATGAAGGCACAATCACCATCGAACCCTTCTGTTTCAATCCCTCAAACACCATATTCATCGCGCGCAGATGCAACGCCACCGGGTTGTCCCGGTACGAGAGCGACGCCGTGGCGAATTTTTCCGCGATCTCCGTCTCCGCCGTCCCCAAAATGATCCGGGATTGGCGCTCACGCTCGGCCTGGGCCTGCTTGCTCATCGCGTCCTCCAGCCCCTTCGGAATGATGATGTCGCGAATCTCGACCGACTGCGCCGTGATCCCCCAGGGATTCGTCTTCGCATCAAGCACCTGCTGGATCTCCTCGCCCAGACGCTGCCGGTGCGAGAGTAGCTCCGCCAATTCACTGCGCCCGATCGCGTCACGCAAGGCCGTCTGCGCCGACAAAACCACCGCCTGTTCGAAGTCCGCTACCTCCAGCACCGACCGCTCCGCGTCCCAAACGACCCAGAACGCGATCGCGTCCACATTGACCGGGACCGTGTCCCGAGTAAGCGTCGTCTCCGCACGGAAATCGGTCACGCGTATCCGCTGATCCACATACTGCGCGACCTTGTCGATGATCGGGAGGAGAAAGAAGACGCCCGGCCCACGGATGCCGACAAATCGGCCGAACCTCAGCAACACCGCACGCTCCCACTGATACGAGATCTGGAGCGAAGGCGACACGATCGCCGCTGCGATCGTGGTTGTCACTAAAATCGTGGGCGGAACCCCAAGGTTGTTGAAGACGAGGTAGCCCGCAAGGGCGACCACCGTGCTGGTGATCACAACCCCCTCCCACACCTGCGCCAGGCGGAAGGTGGAGACCAGGACCACCCCCGCTGTGACCGCGTAGATCACCACGGCGAGATGAAAGGTATGGACCCCGAGGTGGATGCCCATCCCGATCATCATCAGGGCGATCAACATCAACCCGTTAAACGGACTAAACCGATAGTCCGCACGGGCCGAGCTTGCAAAAAGATCGAGACCACTCTTACCAAAACTGATCGATTGGATTGCCATTGAAACCGCTCCTTTCAGCACCATCCCAGGCCATCAAACCAGAGGCGGCGCGATCCGGGTTCAGAGCCGAAACTTACTTGGCCGTCACCGGCCAGATTACATTGTCATCAGGAAAGTCCGGGTCGAAGATCACTGCGATGGAGTCACCCACCTCTCGGGATCGCGCCCAGGTTGTGTCATAGGTGCGGTCCCGGCCTGCAAAGGAGCGCCCCTGGGGATCAGTGAAAACGTATTCGATGTCGACCGGGTGCCGGCCGTTGATTCGAATCCACCAGCAGACGTGTTGGTTCAGGATCTCAGCCTGCGTAGCCGTTCCGTATCGCAAAAGCGGCAGCGTCGCTGCGATCTGCCTGCGTGCGGTGATGGCGCAAAAGATGCCCGCGATCAACTCGGGAATCATGATGCCGAGCGTCATGAGATAGAGCCACGCCGGTATGACCGACGCCATGCCGCCAGCCGGCCTCGAGATCCGGGGCGTCTCAGGCAGGTACTCGATCGGAAGCACATCTCCCGGCTGGAGCCCCGCCTGATTATGGTCCAGAAGATAGCCGAACCCCTCTACCGGCTCACCCCCGGAATCGATCCAGTGATACACGAGCTTCCAAGGACGCTGACTGTTGATGTGGGTATACTCCATGCACCTGATGGACTCGATCGTCGCCTCCGCCGCCTTCGCACTGCGGTCCAGCCGGCCGTCAAGCAACGGCGATCGCATCCCGCTCATCAGAAAAAACATCAATGGAAGCCCGAGACTGAGACCCGCCCCCAGAAGGGTCAGGACGTAGCCGCAGACGTAGGCGCCGTAAACCCGGGCGCGCGCGGCCTTCAACGAGACCAGTCGCGGAGGGTGGCCCGGCAGGTTGCTTTCCCGCCCGGACCGCGAATGATTCGGGTTCATCGCACCTCCATACATGAGCGCTGCTGCAGCTCGCTGACAATCTCCTCAATAGTGAAACCGTAGGCGGAAGCACGCGCGACGAGTTCCGTACAGAGCTGGTCGAGGATCCGCCTCCGATCGTCGGGTGAGAGCTCCACCGCGGCATCGCCGATGAAGGTCCCGGATCCCATTTGCGTCGAGACGATCCCGCGGATTTCGAGCTCCTGGTAGGCGCGCGCGACGGTATTGGGATTGATTTTCAGATCGACCGCAAGCTGGCGCACGGTCGGCAATTGAGAGCCGGTCTCGAGCCGTCCATCGGCGATGGCGCACTGCACCTGATCAATGATCTGGCGATAGAACGGCACCCCGCTCTTGGGATCGAGCACGAAGGCAATCATGATACACCTCC
>CALLYA010000505.1 GCA_937875495.1 uncultured Verrucomicrobiota bacterium | reverse complement strand
AGTCTCTGTTCTGGTCAATCCAGATCCAACAATGGAGATCAGCTCATCAAAGCTTTCGGATCCTATGCGCACGTCGGTTGCCGATCTGGATGAAATCAGTTTCGACCATCAGCAAATTCCCCTTTCGCGCACCGGCAGCCAGAAAGCCCATATTCTGGGTCGTGGCCGAGCCTACCCCGTCGACAGCGGAGTCGCCTTAGGCTCGGACTTTTCAGGTCAAGGCCCTGAGGCCGAAGTCCGATCTGGGCTTCTTTGGACCGATTCCGGAGAGCTCCTTTATTATGAAGGCCTGCCTTACCACGAACTGCAGGGACCGCTTGGTCAGTCGCTTGTTTCCAGTAAGGCCGCCCTCGACAAGGTACCCAGTCGGGAAGGCTTGGAGCAGCTCAGCCTGGTCGACAGCAACTCTTCTCCTGCGGCTGATCTCGCCCAAGCACGCCACAACCGTGCTCGAGCCTTGAGGATTAAAGAGGAGCGGTTTGCATGGAATGCAGCACAGGATGAATCAGCTCCCTCGAACATCCCCGGCGGTCTCTTCATCGACTATGAAACGATCAGTAGCACGATAACCACCCCTACCACGCTTGAGGCAGGCAAGACCTATTATATCAGCACGGGCCTGACCGTCGCTTCGAAGCTGACGATCCAGGGAGGGGCCGTGATCAAAATGGGGGGGGCAGGCCGATTTACGCTTGCGCAAGGAGGTTCAGTGGTGACCGAGACTACCGCGTTCCGGCCTGCCACAATCGTTTCGAAGAACTGCAATTCGATCGGGGCTGTGATTGCCGGGAGTACGGGAACTCCGGCTCGCGGAGACTGCCAGCGCGGATTCGAACTCGACTACCAGGAGCAGGGGATCCTGGAACATCTCAAGATCGCTCACTCATGGCTGGCTGTTCGCATCTACAGCGGTCACTGGACCATCCGCCATTCGGTTTTGCGCGATCATTACACCGGGCTCGAGGCCCGGGGTAATTCCGTGGTTTCAGTGGAGAATGTGCTCTTTAAAAACAATCTGAATTGGCCGATCCGGATGTACGTATCCGCAACTGCTGTTCCTCAAGTGTCCATGGCCCATATCACCGTAGATGGATCACCATACTATGCAGTTCGATACGACCTTGTTGGAACTGATCCTGCCACGTCGGCACTCACGGTGGTCAACTCAATCTTTCAAGGATATGGGGGCTTCTATGACACCCGAAGTCTTTCTGGAATAACCTTGAACGATCGTTATGAGAACTGCGCGTTTGAGCCAACCTCACTCCCCCCTGCAGCGATGCGGACAATGTGCCAGAGCGTCTCAGATTGGAGTACGGTCTTTGACAGCTCGACAGTCGGCAATTATTACCTCAAGCCCACCAGTTCATTGATCGACGCCGGAAAAAGAACTACCCAAATTCTTTCCATTCTGAAAGACCGAACCACGAAGGCTCCGGCCTCGCTCACGAGCCCCATCTCATCGGAAACAGTGATTGAACGACTGCCTCGAGACGCAGAGCTGTTCGCCGATTTGCCGGACCTGGGTTATCATTACCAGGCAGTCGATGCACTGATCGATAGTTCCGGACTCATTGTGAACAGCGATCTCGCAGTCCAACCAGGTGCGGTCATTTCTTCGCTCGGTGAAATTACGGTCGGCTCAAACGGTCTCCTGCTTCTCAGCGCTGTACCCAGCCAGAGAACTGTCCTCACAGCGGCTTGGCAGCTTTCGGAGGGGTTAAACGGGGTTTGCCCATCGACCGGCCCGTTTTTTTCAGGTTTGAACATAACAGGGACAGGGGGGACCAATTCAAACAGTGTGAATCATGTAGGAATCTATGGATTCTATTACGCGCTTGAGTGCAATCCAGATCGCATCCTGGGAAATGAAATCAAACACTCCGAATTTCAGGGTCATAGTCTTGGTTTATATCTCATTCACCCCTCGAACAATGGTGAGATGACCGTCCAAAACTGTCTTTTCCTTGGCAGTGAATATGGAGTGTACAATCCGGGCAATACACTCAATGCAATCTGCTCGACTTTCGATGCATGCAATTATCCCGCCGGTGGCGGCGGCAAGCCTATAGCCTATACCAATTGTTTATTTACCAGGTTTGTTGGTTTTTGGGGGAGTAGCGTTCATACCACTCTCAACAGCGCCTTTTGGGATCCAACCTACATCTATCCCCCCGGAACAATAAGCAATTGTGTGAATTGCTCTGCTCTGCCATATGCCGCAGGTGAACAGGGGTGGCATTACCTGAATACAACGCCTGGGGCCGGGAGCGCATTAACCCAAACAGGATCAGGGACGGCTGCATCGCACGGGCTCTATCACTATACTGTTTCCCCCGAAGCAGGGGACGTGCGGGAAAAGAACAACACATGCTCAATAGGGTACCATTATCCGGTACTCGGGATTGATACTGATTTTGATGGCCTTTTGGATGTCGACGAGGACTTCAATGGCGATGGTCTGGCAGGTACGGGTGAAACCAGCTGGCTTTTAGCCGACACCGACGGAGACGGATTCTCCGATTCCCAAGAACTCGACGATGGCACGATCCCATGGGATTCTACCGATTTTCCAACTTCAGCACAGAAAGCAAACTCCGATCACGGTTTTGATTTCAGCAATGCAGTTGGGCTGAGGGTATTAGGCGGCCCTGGCGATGAAACGAGTGGGGAATGGGAAGAGCACACCAATGAGTTTTGGACCCATCAAAAAAAGGCTATCATTAATCCTGGGCTGCATGGGAATGGGAATCCTTATATAATGAATATATTCATGGAGCTCGAGGTGCAGATCCCGAAAATGCTGTGTCCGGAGGATTATTTTTATATACAAGTAATTACTGACGAAGGATTAAGAACAAGGCAATCATATAATGCCGTCGTAAGCGATTTACCAAGGGATGATCCGGAGTCGACCCCGTGGTGGGAAATTGAACCAGCCAGTCCTGGTACAGGTACAGGTACAGGTGTATCCGGATCATTGATTATTCCGAGTTCCTCGGATCAGAATTGCATTCCTAGCGGAAGTGTAACCCACACAATTTTTGTTAAATTTTCAGGTTTGACACAATCAATCGGGCTTATCTGTTATTCTTCCGAAACTTCCGGCCCTGGATGTTATGCTACGATAAAAAATATTTGGCCCGAATTCGAATGTGATGATCGGTTCCCAATCCCAGAAGAATCCCCCAATATCCATTTTGCTGATTCTCCGGATTTTTATTACTGGGATAACCCTCAGGCAAAGGATTGTTGCGGATCTTGCGGCAACGGCGTGGCCGCGGGCTTTTCATGTTCATCTTGCTATGACGGGCCCGGTGCCGGCTCTGTATCACACGGCATCAGCGGGCCATTATTAGAAATGTGTGGGATGCCACTCAACTTTGATGCAGAACCGTTTAAGATCGTTATCAAGGGAACATCCTCCCTGAATACTGTTCCTGAGCCACTTCTAAAAACTTCCTATACGGTAGGCACAAAAAACAATACTCGTGTGCTTCGTGCGGGGATCGATTCTGAGAACCCGAAAAACGCCGGTAGAATTCTCCAGATCATAGAATCAGATAGCATTGTTGCTGACCTAACTTCTGATAATACAATTTATTTTTATCCGGGGATTCCTAAAAATGGGTTGCAACAGGAGTATAGTGTCCCCTATGATGAAAAAATCTACATTATTGACGAAAGCATTCAATGGCAGGCAAAATGGGACATAGAACAGCAGTCGAATACAATAACCTTTCGTCAAACGATCTGTACGGAACTAAATAACCCGACGGCTTCTGATTTTATTGTTAACACCTATATCTATGAACCAACCGATGGCGTTCTCAATCCAGGCCGAAAAATCACATTTGCCACAGAGGGCGCAGGCGGAACAACAGAATTGGTCGAACAAAGGTACGAGGAGCAGTATAATGGACTGTCCAGGATCACCCGAACCACAACAGCTTTGGCTGGTGATATTACTGCAGGGGACGACCCCGTGGTTGAGCGAACTTATTATGAATTCCCATGGGGCGAAGAGCTTATCAAAGAAGTTCAGGATCCGGACGGTCTGGCATTGACCAAAACCTGGGAATATTTCCTATCCGGAAACGGTCGGTCACGGCTTCGTCAATCGACTGATCCAAACGGTCTCTGGGTGACCTATACGTATGATGAAAATGGCCGGGTTGCCTCTGAAACCCGACCATTTACGGATGGGAACCAGGTTGAAGTGCTCACTTATCTCTATCATACCCACGATAGCAGCAAGGATTCAGATCCGGTTCCCGTAACCGACCACCGCCCACGAACAGTCATTCGCTCCATTGGCGGGGTGGTTGTCGAAAAAACCTTTTTCCTCTATTCCGACAATGGGTCGGAGACCATACAAAAGCGCTGCACTGCCCCAACTCAGTCGTTGATTCACAGCCAGGAGGACTGGGAAACCGTCGGAAATCTGGAGACAATATCAACATACCACGACACTTCGGATTACGCCGCGGACAAGTTGAAATCAGTCCAGACTCCCGAAGGAACGACAACCTATTACGAATATTCTCGGGGCTCGTACACTCCAAATTCCGGTTCAATGGGAACCTTTGCTGGACCTTCTGGAACATGTGCCATGCACGTCATAACGCACGGAGCTGCCCCCGATGAAGACGGAAAAGACCTGATTCAGTATGGCAGTACACAGGAAGTATATATCTATGACGACTCTGGCCGAGAGCTTGAATATCAGTACAGGGTTTACACGAGCGAGCGAAATTCTTACGGTTCAACCAATACAGTTTTTTCTGTGATGGACTGGAGAGTTACCACCTACGACAGCATTGGGAGGTGGAAAACAAAACATTACAGGAATGGAACCTTTGAAACTCAGGATTATCTAAATTGTTGCTCCAGGACCCATACCGACCCGGATGGCGTAACAATCGAGTATACCCTGAATGGCCTGGGGCAGGTTATCAAGAAAGAAAAGAAGGGCGCCGAGGCACTTCCAGTGCAAAATTCCATTTTTACGATTTATGAATACGACGCCTCAGGAAATCTTGTCAGGCAATCCATTCAGAATTCTGAGGTCAATCCGACATTGATTGAAACCCAATATTGGAAATACGATCTTGCAGGACGCCTGATTGAAACCGAACAAGTTTCAGGCCCGACAACAAGTTTAATCACTCAGATTGAGTATCTATCAGGCCCTAACGGCACCGTGGAGAACAAAACACTACCCAATGGCGCCTCTGAAATTGCAACTTATTTTCCGGACGGCCAGATCAAAAGTCTGACCGGTACAGGAGTAATCCATCAATACTACGATTACGGGGTTGTCGGTCAAATACGGTTTTCGGAGGTCCGAACAGGTGGGCCTACCTCGAAATCATATGAGCGAACATTGATTGATGCGGTTGGAAGGGTGAAACAAATAGAACGCCCCGGGTTTGGAGATGCCGAGATTCTCATTGAGGAGTACTCGTATTCAAACATCGGCATGTTGAGCAGTGTTTCCCGCACGGGCGAAGCAACCACCTATTATACCTATGATGATTTCGGGCGACAAAAATTGGTGGGCATAGACCTGGACAATACAGCCGGACTTCAGGAAGGATCAGCGAAGGATAGAATCACTGAAACACTTAAATATTTCGCGAAAGATCCAGAGAACGGTTTAACAACTGATTTGTGGTTCGAAGTCACCGAGACGGGGACCTATCCCACAGAAAACAGTGACACGCTGCTTTCCCTCGGCAAGGATTATCATCAGGTTGGCTCTGGGGTGGGACAACGAGGGGTTACCTCCATGCGGCAGGACCGCTGGGGCAAATTCACGGTCAATAAGGTGACTGTGACACCGGGTAATCCTCCCATTCTCACCCATGAGACCAGTTATCCAGGAGTGAGCGGCGATCAGAGTGTGACCCTGCAAAACGGCAGCGTCAAGGAGGAGATCAGCCGATCAGGGGTTCGGATGGTCTACGGGTACGATTCCCTTGGGCGGCGAAATTCACAAACACAAGAAATGACTAGCGGGGCCGGGGATGTGCAGACAACCACGGAGTATGACTCAACCGGCAGAGTGTGGCGAACAACCGACGCCGCAGGCAATGTAACCGAGTATGTTTATGACCCGACCACGGGTGAGCTGTCCGAAATCAGGGTTCCAGATCCAGACAGCACCGGTACCCTGTCAACGTACTTTGACTACACCAGCCGCGGAGAGCTCTGGCGCACCTGGGGGGATGTTCCGTATCCCGTGGAGTATGTCTACGACGACTGGGGGCGGATGATTCAGATGAAGACATTCCGAGGGGGGACAGGTTGGAATGGTGTGAATTGGCCTGCCTCCCCCGGAATTGCAGATACCACCACGTGGACTTATGATGAGGG
>CALLYA010000504.1 GCA_937875495.1 uncultured Verrucomicrobiota bacterium | reverse complement strand
GCATCATCGTGTACGTGAACGTGTACCGCTTCGCTGTGTACGTGTACGTTTCTGGACCGAGCGTGAGCGTGGCTTTTCGGACGGACTCATGCTAGAGGCCGTCCGAAAAGGAAGATGGCGAACCAAGCTCGGTTTCGGTATCGTCGAGTTAATCGAGTTAATCGAGTTAATCGTGGAGGCTTTGTTCGAAAACGCCACAGCGTCCTCTGCGGGAGGCCCTCCGGATCCGGAGGGGAAGGCCTGGTCGGGAAAGCGGCTACCTTGTCGGACGGGCTCATGCTAAGCTGGTTCGGGTGATGACGCTGTGCCCGGATTCTGCAGACGTTCGATTTCTTGTTCCAGGGCGGCGAGCTTCTCTTTCAGTCTGCCGATACTGCGCTCGTGTGCGAGCGTGCGCATGTATTCATTGAGCGGCTGGACGGGTGTGCCGGCGTAGGCGCCCGGACGCTTGATATCCTTACTGACCCCGGCGCGTTGGAGGAGGTAGACGTCGTCGCAAATGGTCACGTGATCGAGGATACCGGTCTGGCCGCTGGCGACCACGCGGTTTCCGATCTTGGTGGAACCGGCGACGCAGAGCATGGCGGTCAGGAGGCAGTTCTCACCGATCTGGACGTTGTGCGCGATATGGCAGAGATTATCGGTCTTGGTCCCCCGGCCGATTCTGGTTTCGGCGTAGGTCGCCCGATCGACGCAGTTGTTGGCGCCGATGCGCACATCATCGGCGATGACGACGATCCCGGTTTGAGGGATTTTGTAGCTCACGCGTGAATCGTCCTGGGCAAAGCCGTAACCCTCGGATCCGATGATGCTGCCCCCGCCGATCTCGACGCGATTGCCGATTTGGCATTGGTAGCCGATGACTGCGTTGGGATGGATCACACAATTCTCGCCGATGACCGCATCATGCTCGACGACAACGCCCCCGAGAATGCGGGTGTGTGGGCCGACGCGAACGCCCTTGCCGATCACTGCGTTGGGTCCGATGGATGCGGTCTCTCCGACGATGGCTGTGGGGTGGACGGTGGCCGATGGATGAATACGATCCCACTGTTCCTCGTCGAAGTCACGGTCGCCGAAACGGGTTTTGACCAAGGCCTGGGCCAGTTTGACGTTGGGAGTAATCAGAATGCCTAAATTGCGATTCTCCGCCAAGCGGTCTGCCAAAGCCTGTGTGGTAACGACGGCAGCGGGTTTTTGTTCATTAACAGTATTGATATAATTTTCGCGGTCGACAAATACCAATTGTCCGGGACCGCACAATTCGACGGATTGGATCCCCGTAATGGTCGGGTTTCCGCCGAACTGCGAATCGATGAGGTCGGTGTCTTTGAAATATTCGAATATATCGGAAAGAAGGATTGCAGTTTTCATGCGTACTCACGGTTGGGAAAGGGGGGGAGTTGGAGATCAGGCAGGGGGTATGAAGTAGGGGGCGGAGGTCAGAGATCTGGGATGGAGGTGGTTTGTTGGCTGAATATAGGGCTGATTGCACCGGTTGTCCTAAGAAAACTGCTCATTTTCTGAAGGAGATATGGTTAAGCCTTGGATGGGAATCCGGTGGGGCATGCTCCCCTGGATTTTCGAAAGGATGGGATCATAGTGAGCTGTCCCTTCACTTGGGCAGCTCATGCTGGATGAAGCAGCGTGGAAGCGGTGGAGCGGGGCTCGACCATAGGCCGACGGACCGGAGAACGGATGGACGGACGGAAGGCGAGGCAATGAAGATTCTGCAGGAGACAATTGAGAAGATCGAGTCGGATTTTGGGCTCTTGCTGGGCGCATTGCGGGAGGTCCTGGAGGAGATGGGCGATCCCGTATTGATGCGCGGCCTGCCTTGGCTTGAGCAGGCTGGGGAAGGGTTTGTGTCCGGGGATCGGGTTCCGGGGCGGGTGATCCACGTGCTTTCGGTAGCCTTTCAGCTTCTGAATCTCGTGGAAGAGAACGCGGTTTTACAGGAGCAGCGTCAGCGTGAGAGCCTTGGAGACCGTCCCGGAAAACCGGGTTTATGGCGCGCGGTGTTCGGTCAGTTGCACGCAGCCGGATACACGCCTGACGCCATTGCGGCGGCGCTGCCTGGGATATGCCTGGAGCCGGTTCTGACTGCACATCCTACCGAGGCCAAGCGTCCAACGGTCCTGCACCTGCACCGTGCTATTTACCTGGGATTACTGGATCTCGAGAATCGGATGTGGACGCCATCGGAACGGGCGGACATCCATGAGCGGATCAAGGCACTACTGGAGACGCTGTGGCGGACCGGTGAGATCCGCAACGAGCGGCCGAAGGTAGAGGATGAGCTGGAGAATGTGCTGCATTATCTAAGGCACACCTTCCCTGGAGCTCTTGACCGGGTGGATCGGCGCATGTTGGAGGCGTGGCGCGAGGAGGGGTGGGATCCGACGTTGCTGGCCTCACCGGAGGGGCGTGCACGGCTAAAATTTGGGAACTGGGTTGGAGGTGATCGTGACGGGCACCCGTATGTCACGGCGGAGGTGACCTGTAGGACCCTGCGCCGGTTGCGGACCGAAGCGCACGAGTTGCTTTTGGAGCAGCTGGACCGTCTCTGGACGCAGGTCAGTCTCTCGACGCGGGTGCAGGAGGCGCCGGCCTTTCTCCGCGAAGCGGTGGAAGCCTCCGAGGCGGAGCGCTGGCTTCACTTCTATCCAGGTGGAATGCGGTGTGAGCCGGATGAGTTATGGCGCCGGTATGTCAGTCTGGTGCGTGCGCGGGTTGCCGCAGGTCATCCCGAACGTAGACTCGACCCTGAAATCGCTGGGGTTCAACCGTATCGCGACCCGGGGGAGCTGGCTCGGGATCTCGCATTGCTGAGACAGGCGTTGAGGGCGGTCGGCGCGGAACGATTGATCCGGGAGTATCTCTCACCGCTGGAGCGGATTGTGGACTGCTTTGGCTTTCAATTAGCGGCCTTGGACATACGCCAGAACAGTACGATGCATGACCGGGTGATAGAGCAATTGCTCGGGGTGGCGGGACTGATTGGGGCAGGGTTCCCAAGTTGGCCGGAGGCTCGGCGCAGGGCGATGTTGGAGGGCGAACTCCAGACTGCACGCCCGTTGACTCCGCGGGGAATGGAGTTGCCGGAGGATGCCGCCGGAGTGATGGAGTACTACCAGGTCCTGGCGGATCACTACGCCCAGCACGGACGCGAGGGGCTGGGTTCCCTGATCGTCAGCATGACCCGTGATGTCTCGGATTTGCTGGCGGTGTATACGCTCCTGCGTGAGGTTGGGCTTGTGCGGCCGACGGAACAGGGGCTGGCGAGTCTGCTGCCGGTGGTTCCGCTTTTTGAGACGCTGGATGACCTGGAACGTGCACCTGCGATCATCGACGAATTCCTTTCGCATCCGATCACCCGTCAGAGTCTATTGCTCGAGAACGGGGTTCAGCCGAGCCAGCAGGTGATGATCGGCTACAGCGACTCGAACAAGGACGGCGGGTTATTGGCGAGCCATTGGGCACTTTACCGGGCACAGCGAGCGATCCGCGAGGTCGGCGACCGGCATGGCATAGAGATGGTCTTCTTCCATGGGCGCGGGGGGACATCCGGCCGGGGGGCGGGTCCTATGCACCGCTTCTTGGAATCGCTGCCGCACGGCAGTCTGCAGCGCCGACTGCGTATGACCGAACAGGGCGAGACGATCGCCCAGAAATACGCGAATCTGGGCACGGCGGCGCAGACCCTTGAGATGCAGTTGGCCGGGGTGGTCGGCACCTCGCTGATGCACGCCTGTGAGAAGGCGCCGGACGCGGAGTTGGAGGGCTTGGTGACCCGTTTGGCGGAGCTGAGCCGACGGGCATATCGGCGAATGATCGATGCGCCTGGGTTCCTCGAGTTCTGGTCGCGGGCGACGCCGATTGACGCGCTGGAGTTCTCGACGATCGGTTCACGCCCGGCGCGACGGACCGGCCGCAGGACGATGGAGGATCTGCGTGCGATCCCGTGGGTCTTCAGCTGGAACCAGGCGCGGTTTTTTCTCCCCGGCTGGTGTGGGATCGGTTCGGCCTTGGCCGAGCTCAAGTCCGAGGACGCGCAGGCATACCAGGTCCTGCGTGAGCGTGGCGCGCGTTGGTCGTTCTTACGTAACGTGCTGTACAACGCGGAGACGAATATCGCCTCGGCCAGCATCGCGTGGATGACCGAGTATGCCGGGCTAGTGCCGGACCCGGTACTGCGCGAGCGCGTGCTTGGCTTGATCCTCGAGGAGTTCCACCGAACGGACATCGGGATCCAGGAGTTCTTCGAATTGCCGCGCAGCGAGCGGCGGCCGCGGATGCTGCGTACGGTGGCCTATCGCGAGGTGGGCCTGCATCCGATCCATCGTCGGCAGATCGACTCGCTGGGGCGTTGGCGCGCCGCCCAGGAGTCCGGAGAGCAAGCGGACGCACAGCGTGAGCTGCCGACCTTGCTGTTGACTATTAACGCGGTTGCGAGCGGCCTCCGAACGACCGGGTGATGGTTCCTGCCTGGGGGGCGGAAGCCTGAGGCCCCTGGAGGGCCTCAGGCGAGGTCGGAGGTCCGCAGCACGG
>CALLYA010000503.1 GCA_937875495.1 uncultured Verrucomicrobiota bacterium | reverse complement strand
TTTCCGGGTCCGGATGGGGAGGTCAGGTTGAGAATGCGGCTACCTTTTCGGACAGCCTCTAGCAGGCAACAAAGCAAAGGGCGGCCACGGGATGATCCCATGGCCGCCCCTGAGGCATACCGCAGCATGCCGTCATCAATACGGCATGCCGGTTCCAATCATACCACCGCCCGTGTCGGCAGCAGGCCCCCGGCCACCCAGGTCATCCGGACCTCCCCACGGAAGCCCCGATTCCTGCTGGTATTCGTTGGTGGTCGCACACGCAGTCATTACAACGGCAATCAGGCAGTAAAGCAACAGCCGCAACCACCCGTTCCTGAAATCATCGCCCATACGCTTGTTCATGCACATGCTGCACAACCTTTCTTCCGCTCAATCCCCAAGCGGCCCATCTTTGCCTGCCACCGTCCAGCCCCTCGTAATACAGCAGAGGGCAGATCAGAGGGCGATGACGACGGCCAGGGCCTGCTGAATGGCACCGTTGGTCAGGTACAACATGACCGCCGCACCCAACGCGAACAGGGCGGCTATCCAGGGTAAAATCTTGAAAAGCATATTCTGGTTTCCCTCTCTAGCTGAACGGGTTAGTAGAGAACAGGGTCTCCCTCGACGATCTCTCCACGTCGCCATGTGGGAAGGATGTCGGCGATCGATACGAACTCCTGTGCATCCCGAACCCGCACCTTGCTGATCAAGCGGCCGTCCCGATGAATCATGAACTCATTGCCCTGGCGGACACCATGCTTCGTGCCCAGGTTCAAGACGACGAAGTTCCACTCTGGATTGACCAGCAGGATGCTGCCCGAAAGCCCACGGGGAGGCCCGCCCGGCTCTGTGGTTTCGTCCCTTGGCCCCATCGCGCGCGCCTGTCGAAGACTCTCGTTCTCGTCGCGCAGCCTCTGGATCGAGGACTGTAGCTCCTCCTGGGAGAGCGTTGCAGTGGATGCCCGCTCCTGGAGTTCGTTCAAATTTGACGTGATCTGATCAATCCGATTGTTGGCATCGGCGAGTTCGGTGTTCCTGGTCTCCAATTCCGTTTTGGCCTGCTCCAAATCCGTGTTCAGCTGGGCGATGTCTGTGCGCGCCTGCGCCAGCATCCCGGAAGCCTGAGCTAGATTGTTGGAGGTGGTGTTGAGAGCTTGTTGCGTAGCTTCCAGGTCCCCGGTGAGGCCCTCCACCTTCCCTTGCAACGAGGTGATCTGTATCTCCTTGTTGCCGAGATCGGTGATGAGGGAATCCCCAGCCTTCTTCACCTGATAACTGAAGAATGCACCGGCTGCCGTGGCCAGCAACGTGACGATTACTGCGATTTTACCAACGATGTTCATCCTGGAAAATGTCTCCTTAGTTGCCTGATTCCAGACGCCGACCAAGTGCACTGGAATGTCGGTGGCACTCCAGCCTGGAAACGCGCCTAGACTAGATAAACTTACAGGGCAAGTCAACCGCGTCTGCGACTTGAAGGGGGTCGAAACCGGCAGTATTCTTATCTTTTCGTAGTACCCGAATGTTCCGGCTAAGCCCTTAGATTTTTTGGAGATCGCTTACGATGTCTGATTCTTCAGCATCCGCTCGCTCAGATGACATGAACCACCAGCACGAAAAAGGAAATACCGAACCGTTGCCCGAATTTGAAGCACAAATTGATGTGACGCCCGAGGATTTTGAAGATCCGGTCCAAACGGATGTCGATCAGGAAGACTCAAATTCGGCACTGGAAACGGAACTTGCGGACGTCAAGGACAGACTCTTGCGGCTTCAGGCCGAGTTCGACAACTACCGCAAACGCATGGATCGCGAACGGATCGAAATTCGTCGCCGCGCCGCCGAAGACCTCGTCAGCGAGCTCCTTCCGGTCCTCGACCACTTCGAGATGGGACTGGAAAGTCTCCATACCGCCTTCCCCGACGACCCGACCGCGGACGGAATCAAGCTGGTGTTCAAGCAGCTCCTGCAAGCCCTGAAACAGGCCGGTCTCGAAGAGGTCCCCGCCGAAGGGAACAGCTTCGATCCGAACGTGCACGAGGCTGTCGGTAACCTGCCCACCCAGGAACTCGAAGAAGGGACGGTCGCCCAACAGATTCGCAAGGGCTATCTCCTCAATCGGCACCTGCTGCGCCCGGCCTCGGTCCTTGTGGCGTGCCCCATCCCCGAGGATGAACCTTCCGAGTCGTAAGCTCTGCACCCACCTTTGCGCCCCACCGGGCGCACTGACTCGGCTCCTCCGCCTCAGCAATTGCCCAGACACCTGCAATTCCCTCCAGAACCTTGAACAGGATTGGTTATGTCGACCACCAAACGGGACTATTACGAAGTCCTCCAAGTCCAACGCAACGCATCCGCGGATGAAATCAAAAAGGCCTATCGCAAACTGGCTGTCCAATACCATCCCGACAAGAATCCGGGCGATCGGGAGGCCGAGGAGAAGTTCAAGGAGGTTGCGGAGTCCTACGAGGTCCTGAGCGACCCCCAAAAGCGCGCCCGCTACGATCGGTTCGGACACCAAGGCTTCCAGAATGGTGGCGGCGCAGGATTCGGCGGCATCGACCTGGAAGAGGCGCTGCGCACTTTCATGGGAAATTTCGGCGGTGGGGGAGGCGGCATCTTCGAAACCCTCTTCGGCATGAACCAGCAGGCCGGCCCCAACCGAGGGGACGACCTGCGCTATGACCTCTCGATCACATTTGAAGAGGCCTATCGTGGGACCGAAAAGCAGCTGACCTTCAGCCGCCTGCAGGCCTGCTCAGAGTGTCACGGCTCCGGTGCCGCACCCGGATCCGGTCTTCAGGTCTGCGATATGTGCCAGGGCGCGGGACAGGTCCATGCCAGTCGCGGCTTCCTCACCTTTTCTCAGACCTGCCCAAAGTGCCAGGGCCGTCGGCAGGTCCCCGGTGTTCCCTGCCCCTCCTGCCACGGAGACGGTCGGGTTCACAAGCGGATCGAGACGAAGGTCCGCATTCCGCAGGGTGTCGAAACCGGTTCCCAACTCCGGCTCCAGGGTGAGGGCGAAGCCGGACCCATGGGCGGTGCCGCGGGAGACCTCTACGTCTTTATCAAGGTCAAGGAGCACGCCTTCTTCGAACGGCACGGCCAGGAGATCTACTGCGAAGTCCCCATCCCCTTCGTGACCGCCACCCTCGGTGGTGAACTCGAAGTACCGACCATGTCCGGACCTGCCAAGCTCAAGGTCCCGGCGGGGACCCAGACCGGGAAGGTGTTCCGTCTCAAGGGCCAAGGATTTCCAGACGTGCACGGACGCGGCCACGGGGACCAGCATGTCCGTGTCGTCATCGAGACCCCAACCCATCTGACGCCCGCACAAAAGCTAAAGCTTCAGGAGTTCGCCGAAGCCTGCAACGAGAAGGTGCACCCCAAGGTCCGGTCGTTCTTTGAACGGACCAAGGAGTTCCTCTCCTCAATTTCGTCGGCCGGCTGATCCATCAACCCGCCCCACGCAACCTGACAAATCGCTTTGAAGTCTGGATGGAGATGATGCGATGCACCGCGCGTTTCATGCCGCACCTGAGCTCCTGCCGGATCAGCTACTGACCCTTTCCCCCGACGAGAGCCGACACATCGGGACGACCCTGCGGCTCACGCCAGGCCGCGAAATCGGTATTTTCAACGGGCTCGGCTGGGAAGGCACCGCAGTCCTCGAGGCCGTAGAGCGCGGCAGGCCCTGCGTAGCCCGCGTGATCCAGGTTCGCCAAATTCCAGAGCCGCCCTTCCGCATCACTCTCGCCCAGGTCCTGCCTCGTACAACCCGATTCGATTGGCTCCTGCAAAAGGCGACCGAACTGGGAGTCCATACCGTGGCCCCACTACTCGGCGACCACTCCGTGGCCCGCCCAAAAGAGCGACCGAGCAAGACGGAACGTTGGGAGCAGATCCTGATCGCCGCCTGCAAACAATCGGGGAACAACCGCATCCCCCGACTCGCTCCGCTGCAATCGGTGAAGACGTTCCTGGAGCGGCTGCCACCCAATGAGTTCACGCTGATCGCCGCGCTCCAGGAGGACGCACTGCCGCTCTGGGCTTGGATCGACCGATTCCAGGAACAGCTCCATGCCCTCCCCTCCTCCGCCACCCTCCTGGTCGGCCCGGAAGGCGACTTCTCCGCAGCGGAATACGCCCTGGCACGCGCGGCCGGATGCCGCCCGCTCGCCTTAACCGCAACCGTTTTGCGAAGCGAAACGGCCGCGATCCACGCGGTCTCCATCCTCCAGTACGAGCTCGAGCGCCGACATGCCATCCATGCCCAATAGCAAAAGCCCGTCCGAAAAGGTCTCCGGGTCCGGATGGGGAGGTAACCCGCAGAGATCGCAGAGGGCGCAAAGGTGTATTGAGAGGGGAGAAAAAGGGACTTACATCGGAGCCGTTTTCAACAACTGTCTTGGTCTCCTGAATCGGTATCACTGAAAATACCCCCAAAAAAGTAGGCTGCAGAGCATGGAACCTACCCACCCCGATAGGTTGATCGAAAACGTCACCGCGCCCTCTGCGGGAGGCTTTCCGGATGGGGAAGCCACAGAGGTCACAGAGAACACAGA
>CALLYA010000502.1 GCA_937875495.1 uncultured Verrucomicrobiota bacterium | reverse complement strand
TCCGGATGGGGAGGGATCCCGCAGAGATCGCAGAGGGCGCAGAGGTGTATTGGGAGGGGGAAAAGGGACCTACATCGGAGCCGTTTTCAACAACTGCCTTGGTCTGCGAAACGGGATATCTTAAAAATCAACCGCGAAAATAGGGATCAGAGTAGGCAACCTACCCACCCCCCAAGCCAGGTCGAAAACGCCACCGCGTCCTCTGCGGGAGACTCTCCGGATCCGGATGGAGTGGTCAGATCGGGAAAGCGGCCATCCTTTTGGACGATCGCGGATCACACACAAAAGCGCATGGTTGATGCGGTACCGCCCCTGGGTGCACGCCCTGCCCTGTTATGCGCACAAATAGAAAAAGGCCAGGGCATCGCCCTGGCCTGGGTGGAAATGAAGCGTTCGTGCGATTCCCGCAACCTGTTCGGAAAAGACTGCAGGGTGTGCATCAGACTCCGGTCACAGCGTGGGGTCGCCCGGATTCCAGTTGCACGGAGTGAGCTCGCCGGTCTGCAGGGCGTCGAGGATTCGCAGGACTTCCTTGGGGTTGCGCCCAACCCCGAGGTCGTTCACCGACACATGGCGGATGATCCCCTCGGGATCGACGATGAAGGTGGCACGGTAGCTGGCGCCGGAGCCACAATCGATGATGCCGAGTGCCTGGCTCAACTCACGCTTGAAGTCGGATACCATCGGGAAGGGCAGGTTTTTCAGGTCGGGATGGTCGTTGCGCCATGCCAAATGCACGAACTTGCTGTCGACACTAACCCCCAACAGCTGGGTGTTGCGGCCTTCAAACTCGGAATTGAGCCGGCCGAATTCGGCGATCTCGGTCGGGCAGACAAAAGTGAAATCGAGCGGCCAGAAGAAATAGACCTTCCACTTACCACCGCAGCATTCGCTGGTGACCTCTTTAAAGGCACTGTTCAGATCGTTAGAGACAACTGCGTCGAGTTTGAATTCAGGAAACTTGGATCCTACGCACAGCATGATGGAAGCCCTCCTCCGGGTTGAGTGATTCAATTGTTCTTCGCAATCACCCATACCCCCCCTGAAACATAAATTCCAATTGATTATTATTTGATTTGCGATAGGCTATGATTATCGATGAGCATGACCCTACGACAACTCGAGTATCTCGAAGCCCTCGCCGAAACACTCCATTTCGGAAAGGCCGCCCGCCGTTGCGGTGTCTCCCAACCCGCCCTGAGTGTCCAGATTCATCAACTCGAAGAACATCTCGGCATGCGCCTGCTCGAACGGAGGCCGCGACAGGTCCTGCTCACCAACCACGGACGAGAGGTCCTGGGACGCGCCAAGAACATCCTGAGGGAACTCAAGGATATCGAGGCCTTCGCCCATCAGGCCAGACGCCCCTTGCACGGAAGCATCCGAATGGGCGTCATCCCCACCATCGCGCCCTACCTGCTGCCCAAAATCCTCCCCGAACTCCAGCGCCGTTTCTCCGAACTCAAACTCTATCTCCGTGAGGATCAAACCCATCGAATCTTACGCCAACTGGAACAGGGCGAGCTCGATGTCCTGCTCCTCGCCTTGCCCATTGAGGCGCCCGGCATCCTCGCCAGAGAACTCTTTCAGGAACGCTTCCTCGTCGCCCTGCCGACCGATCATACCCTCGCCCCAAAAAAGGAGATCAGCGTCAAGGACCTGATCCGCTTTCCCCTCTTGCTCCTGGAAGACGGACACTGCCTGCGCGATCAGGCACTCGAGGTCTGTAGTAAGGATCAAGCCCTCGCCGATCACATCATCAAGGCCACCAGCCTCAACACGCTCGTAGAAATGGTGGCCAGTGGTCTCGGGATCACACTCATCCCCGAGCTGGCCGTACCAGCCCAACCCTCCGAGCTCAACCGCATCGCCATCCGCCCCTTCACCCACCCTCAGCCATGGCGCAGCGTCGGCCTGCTCTGGCGCGAGCAATCCGGGAACCAGCAGGAGCTGCGCATGCTCGGTGACTTCCTGCAAGCCCACACTCAGCCCCTTCTGCATCAGCTGCGCTCCCAACTCCTGGAAAAGAGGGAGGACCTTTCGTCTAAGAAATCCGCGAACACAGGCCCATAATCCCCCCGGCCGATACGTCTGAGATCGCGCAAGAGGTCGACCGAAAAGGTAAAAGCAGCATCCGCCGCATTCCGACATCCGGAACCGGAGGGCCTCGCGCAGAGGCGCGATGGCGTTTTCGACCTGGTTATGGGAGTGGGTTGGGTTTGCCATGGCTCTGATCCAATCCATTTTGGGGTCCCTGTTTCCAGCTGGAGGCAATCCGAAAAGGTCTTCGGATCCGGATAGGGAGGTATCCCGCAGAGATCGCAGAGGGCGCAGAGGCGTATTGGGAGGGGGGGAAGGGACTTACATCGGAGCCGTTTTCAACAACTGCATTGGTCAACTGAATCGGTA
>CALLYA010000501.1 GCA_937875495.1 uncultured Verrucomicrobiota bacterium | reverse complement strand
AAATCAGCAATACCTTCCGCCACGAGCAGGTACCCGCCGGGTTGTAAGGTCCGCTGCACGCCAAAGGTGTAGTCGACCGCGCCGGATAGCCGCCATCCCTGAAGCTCGATCGGCGCCTCGCTCGCGTTATACAACTCGATGAACTCCGCCTGATCGGTCGGATCCACCGTGTTGTAATGGAGCTCATTGATCACGACGGAGACCAGCAATTCCTCCAGGGTCCGAAACCATTGCGCGTCGGACCATTGTTCGCCGGCAAGGTTAGAGGCGTGCACGCGGGCGAAGTAATAGGTTTGTGGCTCCAACGGCGTGACGACGCCCGAAAACGCCCCCGCAACCGTCCCGAGCGAGAGCCTCCCGAGCCAGGCATCAGGGTCGGTACCACCGTCGCTCGGACCGAAAAACAGCTCCACAAGAGGTGGATCACCACCGTCGTCAAGGACCTCGCCCGTGATCGTCGCGGACCGGTCCGATCGGCTCGTGATCGGGCGTAGCATCACCTGAGGCGGCAGGAGTGCCTCCGTCTCAAACGTCCCGCTGCCGGCCGCCCATGCGCCGCCTGCCGCATTCGCTGCGAAAAAGGTGAAATAGTACGGAGTCAGTGGCTCCAGCCCGGTCAATTCAATGCTGAACTGATCGGACTGCACGCCGATCGGTGTGCCGGCATCCCAGGCGCCGGCATTCGTGCCGCCGTCGGTTTGCCCCCAATAAACTGTGACCTCGGGCGGTTCACCGCCCGCATCGGAAATGTTGCCCAGGACCACTGCCGTCAAGGCAGTCGTCGATTCCATTCCGAGCACCTCAATTGTGGGCGGAACCACACCGGTCGTGAAGGTGGCGGAATCGGCCGCCCATGCACCAGCCACGGAATTGCGCGCATAACTGCGATAGTAGTATGCGGTCCCTGGGTTCAGCCCGGTCAAACCGTGCGAGAACGCCCCGGTTTGCGTCCCAAGCGCTACCGAACCCGCCCACGCATCCGGATTGCGCCCACCATCCTCTGGGCCGAAATAGAGGGTGATCTCAGGAGTGTCGACACCAGGATCAACCACGCTCCCGCCGATGGTCGCCGTATGCGCCGTGACCGCAGTCGCCGGCTGGTTCTGCACCTCCGGCCGCCCTTCCACGACCTCCTCGATCAGACGGACCGCCACCAGGCCATACCCCTTGCTGTCCGTCGGGTAACCACCGGGAATCGGTCCGAGATAATGCTGTGATACGACCCGGATCCGCCCGTCCGCCCCCGGATCAATCTCCTTCCAGCGTGCCACAAACCCCTCGTCCGCACGGTGATTCGCACCGGTCCAGATCGCGACCTGATTGGCGTTCAAGCCCTCGGTCACAACTCCCGCCCCCGTGCTGTGCGCCGGGATCATCGATTCAGCACCATCCAGCGTCACCAGCGACCAGCGCCCGGTATAGGTCTCCACCCCGCGCACCGCTGTACCGGTAAAGTCATACCTGCGCGCCGGATCCATGTTGGAGAATTCGTGGATGTACACATCCTCCCCGGCCAACTCGAGACTGTGCGGACGCCCCGGTGCAAAATCGACATACCCCAGAAAGGCATCGCCGGCATCGGTCCCCGCAGCCGGCCAATCGGTCATCTGTGCGTAGCCGACCCCGACTCCGCTCGTCGTGAGGACGACGGCCAGGTCCTCACCCGTGACGATGTCACGCAATGGACCCGACGCGGTCGCATTCGCCTGGTAGTTGGTCGTGTTGGGGTGCGTGCCGTCCCCGCGTTCATGGTCGTTGTAGGCGACGAAGTCCGCATTGGTCGCGCCAACACAAAGAACCACCAAAAGAGCACAATGGGTCAGTCGTTCAAACACTCATTCCCCCAATCCCGCAGGCGAACAAAGGGTTGTTATTCATCTCGGAAATCACGCGGTCACCACGAGGATCCCCACTGGACCTCTGGAATCCCAAGCGGGCGGGCGAGAGGAGCGGGGATACGATGGAACTGCGCTTTTTCATGAGGATCATTCGGTTTAGGGGTCCGCCATCTTTCGTAAATGGCCGGACCTTATCAGGTAGTGACCCAATTCAGACGCAAGCGTGACACACCCCCGTTTTCCGGGGCTCAGGGAACCGCCAGGTCCTCGTTGGGGTCTTGGGCTCGGTCCAGGGAACCATTTAATCTGACAAAGGTAACGACCATGAGAGCGACTCATTTCATAGTAACCCTCAGCGCAATCACAGTCCTGGCCTTCGGCCGCAGTGCCGAAGGCCTGATTCTCGGCGCCATGGGCAACGATCCGGTCCCGGACCCCGGGTGGCCGACCGGCGCACATGCCCTGGCCAACCGTGAGGATCGCATCGGCTATTGGGAGGGGCCGCCGTTCGGGGGCGGAGAATATCATTTCCTACTCGCTATCGAATCCGACCAAGCAATGGCTCAGCTGCTGGATGAATTCGCCGCCATCGTCGCACCCGATAAGCAGATCCTTCTCAGGGACGAGCCCCTATCCAGCTTTTGGCTCACTGCACAGTCCGAAGACGCCTCCAACCTGACGGCCGAGTTCGTCATCTGGACCCCGGAACGTTGGAATGTCCTCCACCGGAACCCGCTCCACCCGTTCATGATGGATTCCCCCAACTGCGGACAGCCGTGTCCGCCTCCACAGCTCATTGTATCCACGCCCGCGTTTCAGGGCATCGATTGGAGTGACCTCCCCCCGTCCTGCAGCATCGTGAACCAGCAGTGGCGCGGCACTCAAACTGAGGGCGAGGCCTCGAGAAGCTTCGAATTGCAGGTGTTCGACATCAACAGCCACAAACCGCTCCCCCATGTGACCGTGACCACAGAGCACCAATCCGAAGGCGACGCTCCGGCCAAGACGTGCACGACCGATGCCCAGGGGCGCGCCCGCCTCGTCGACCTACCTCGGGGCGCCTACAGGCTCACCCTCTCGGCGGAGGGCTACGCCCCAAGACGAGTCGAACCGTTCCCCGGGGAGCGTGACTTCAATTCCACCACCGTTGTATACCTCGCCCCCGCGCATGCCCTCACGGGACGTGTCATCGATTCCGACGGCAAGCCGGTGGCCGAGGCAGCGGTCCGCATCATCGGCCTGCTCGGCATCGACGGCCTAACCTATCCCCGGCCGCGCGGTCTCGAGGGCACCGAATCCGACGCGGAGGGGATGTTCCGCATGGATGCCCTCCCCCAGGGCTATTGCCAAATCATCGTTTTGCACAGGGAATACCCGACCGCCGGCCAAAGACGAGAGATCATCCAGATCCCGGCGGAAACTCTCACGATCACCCTCCAGCCTCCGGAGACTGCGCAACCACCGGAATCACCCGAGCCGGCCGAGTGATCCAAACGGCGTCCGGAAAGGTGGTCGCAGCAGCTCGCCGCTCCCATCCGGAGCCGGAGAGCCTCCCGCAGAGGACGCGGTGGCGTTTTCGACCTGGCCATGGGGGGGGTGGGGCCATGCTCTGATCCCTACTTTCTTGGAGAAATTTTTCAGATATACCGTTCAGCAGACCAAGGCAGTTACTGCTTCGACGTATCTGGATTCTCACCTCCCAATAACCCTCTGCGCCCTCTGCGATCTCTGCGGGAGTCCTCCCCATCCGGAGCCGGAGAGCCTCCCGCAGAGGACGCGGTGGCGTTTTCGACCTGG
>CALLYA010000500.1 GCA_937875495.1 uncultured Verrucomicrobiota bacterium | reverse complement strand
TTCCCCCCTCTCTGACCTCTGCGCCTCTGCGCCTCTGCGCGAGACCTCCCCATCCCCATCCGAAAAGGTAGATGGCGAAGCTAGATCGGGGTCGGGGTCGCTATCGGTCTCGGTATCGAAAGGACGCGGGATGGGATTCGGACAGGAGAAACCGGGTACCGCAACCGTTATAATGCGGTGCTGACACAACGCGGCAGTGAAGTTTGAGCGGTCCATGAGGGCCACGCGCAATTCAGGGCAGGAATCGATCCCGATCCCGATTTCGATTTCGATTTCGGAACAATGATCCGGCTGATCGGTAACCATTGCAGCGCTGACCTCCGACCTCCGACCCTCGCACGGGGGCCGAAGCCCCCGGGCCGCGGCACGCAACGTCGTGCCGCGTCCTCACGGTGCCAGCTCGAGGATCTCGATCTTGCGGAACTGCACTGGATGGCTCTCCGATTGCAGGGAGATAAATCCGCCGTTGAGCATCAGGTTATCATCTTTGATGAGCGGTTTGGCATCGCCGTCGTTGGGATCGAGCTGCGGTTTTTCCAGCTGGAACACGACCTCGTCCTCCATGACCACCTTGATGACCTCATTGCCGTATACCTCGAGCAGGATGCTGACCCACTGATCGCCGTGATAGGTCTTCGAGGTAGAGTTGTTGCAGTGTGCGGTGACCAGTTTGCCGTCCTGGACGAAGTTGGTTCCGGGCGAGCAGATATTGCCGGTCGGACGTGGATCCTTACCGTTACCGCCCAGGAGTTGGACCTCGAGCGAGACTGGGAAGCTCTGGTCTTTGGTCATGGTCTCGGGCGGCTGACAATGGAGCATCACCCCACTGTTGCGCAGCGCCCAGCCGGCACCGCCCGGCGCCTGCTCCCCGATAAAGCGGTATTCGCAGCGGAACATGTAGTGGGAGAACGGTTTTTCATAGAAGATATGGCCGAACCGATCATCGAACTTCTCGTACGCGTCATAGCCGACGGTGAGGAGTCCGTCTTCCACACGGAATGTATTGCCGAAGTTCTCCCCCAAATCATAGCCGCGGATCTTGACCTTCCAGCCTTCGAGGTCTTTGCCGTTGAAGAGGCTTCGCCATTCGCCCTTAGCGGTGGCCGGTTTCTCCTCGGCGTAGGCGAGCGTGCATGAGAGGGCGGTGGCGAAAAGGATGGCGCCGAGGGTATGGGCGCCCCAGAGGTGTTTGCTGATCTTCATGGAATGTATGTCCTCAATGGAGGTTGTTGCGGGTTGGTTGTGAAAAGAGAGCGTACCGGTTGTCCCGAGCATACTCGGGTGGTTGGGTGAGAGCATAGAGAATGCGGGGGAGGTATGGCAATCCCAGAGCGAAAGGTTGGACGCCGCCGAAGGATGCCTGGGTAGCGGTGGTCCGAAAAGACGCGCTCCTTCATGCCTTGTCTTCAGGCAATGGTTGCCATCAGCCTGAACATCGTCCGAATCGGGTCGGGGTCGGGATCGAGGTAATCGAAATCGAAATCGAAATCGATTCCAGGGCAGTTTGGCGCCTTGCCCTCACGCACCGCTCAAACCTCGCTGCGGAGACTTGTCAGCACTGCAACAATACTGTTGCGCTACGCGGTATCTCGTGTCCGAATCCCATCCCGCATCCTTTCGATACCGATTCCGGAATAGCGAGCCCGATCTTGCTTCGCGCTCGATCTTTTCGGATACCGTCTAGCTGCAATCGCAAAGAGCTGAACGGAAATCTAGGTTGCCCTTGGGTGCCGATCTTTCATAGGATCATGGCTGATCGGATCCTTTTTTTGGAGTTGTTTCACACACAGGCGATGCAATGAGAAAAACGAAAACCAATTTTCGGATGACAATGATGGGAGCCCTCCTTTCGGTGGGGTTATGGGGTGGAGCGCAGGCGGTGCGGGCGGTGGAGATACCATTACCGGAGCATCCCAGGCCTGATTTCCAGCGCGAACAATGGCGGAATCTGAACGGACGTTGGGCCTTCCAATTCGACAAGGCGGATGTTGGTCTATCGGAGCAGTGGTTCACGCGTGGAACCCGATATTCCGACCGGATCACGGTACCGTTTCCGTGGGGCTCGAACCTATCCGGCATGGAAGACGAGGCGGACATCGGTTGGTACCGGCGGGTGATCCAGATCCCGGAGGAGTGGTCGGATCAGCGGGTCTTCCTCGTAGTGGGCGCATCGGACTGGCACACGACGGCCTGGTTGGATGGTGTGCCATTGGGCGAGCATCGCGGTGGGTACACCCCGTTCGCCTTCGACCTGACCCCTGCTGCGAAGTATGGGCAACGGCAGCAGTTGGTGATCCGGGTGGACGACACCCCGCATCCCTTTAAGCTGGAGGGGAAGCAGGGGTATGGACGTGCCGCGGGGATTTGGCAGACGGTCTATTTGGAGGCCCGGCCGGCGGTTGCGTTGGACACGGTACATTTCACGCCCGACATCGATGCTGGCGAGGTGGGCGTGAAGCTGACGCTGGACCAACCTGCTACAGAGGGGCTGTCGTTTGAACTCCTGTTCCATCCGTTTGATCGCGAGGAGCGACAGGTAGTGAAGGAGATCCCGGCCGGAGCCCAGGAGTTGGAGTTTACCGTCGCGCTGGACAAGGTCCGCCTCTGGAACCTGGACGACCCATACCTATACGAAGTTCAGGCGGTTTTAACGGGGCAGGAAGGCGGCAGTGACGTCGTCTCGACCTATTTCGGCATGCGCGAGATCGGGGTTGGCAACCTACCGGGCACGGACATCCCGTATGTCTTTCTCAACGGCGAGCCGGTCTATTTGCAGCTGGCGTTGGATCAGTCGTATCACCCTGATGGCTACTACACCTTCCCGAGCGACGAGTTTATGCGGGACGAGATTCTGCGCAGCCGTCGGATCGGCCTCAACGGACAGCGCATCCACATCAAGGTCGAAGTCCCGCGCAAGCTCTACTGGGCGGATCGCCTCGGCGTCCTGATCCAGGCTGACGTGCCGAATAGTTGGGGCGCACCGGATGCCGCGGCGCGGGCGGAGACCGAATTCGCGCTGCGGGGAATGGTCAAGCGGGACTACAATCACCCGGCGATCTTTTCCTGGGTTAATTTCAATGAGACCTGGGGCCTGCGCACCGGCGATCTTGGGTACACGCCGGAGACGCAGGCATGGGTGGAGAGCGTGTACCACCTGACCAAGTCACTGGATCCAACGCGCCTGGTGGAGGACAATTCCCCCTGCAACTACGACCATGTCGCGACGGACCTCAACAGTTGGCATGCCTATCTGCCGGGGTATGGCTGGAAGGAGTTTTTGGAGAACGCGACACGCGAGACCTATCCCGGCTCGACATGGAACTTCATCGGCGGCAGGACGCAGGGCAACCAGCCGATGTTCAACAGCGAGTGCGGCAATGTTTGGGGGTATGAGGGCAGCACAGGCGATGTCGACTGGAGCTGGGATTACCACATCATGATGAACGAATTCCGCCGCCATCCCAAGGTGGCGGGCTGGCTCTACACCGAGCATCATGACGTGATCAACGAGTGGAATGGCTACTATCGCTTTGATCGGACCGAGAAATTCACTGGCATGGAGGCATTTATTCCAGGGATGTCTCTGCGGGATCTGCACGCGCCTTTTTACATCGCGATGGAGCGGGAACTCTGCCGGGCTGTGGAGCCGGGTGCATCGATCGATGTGCCGCTCTATGCGTCGTTCATGACCGGCGCCGAGGTCGGTGGGCAGCTCGAAATGCGGTTCAAGTTGAGTCGGATCGATCGATTCGGGGCAGAGGCGATGGTCTGGGACGGCGTGCGCTCGATGGCGTACACACCATGGATGACCGAGGACCTTCCTCCGATCCAGGTGCCGATGCCGGACGAGTCGGGACTGGCGGTCCTCTCTGTGGAACTGTTGGACCCGACCGGGCGTGTCCTGCACCGCAACTTCACGACCTATGTCGTTGGCGATGCACCATCGCCGCGGGATGAAACGGTCCGTCTCGGAGCGAACCAGGCCCGCGTGGTGCGGTTTGCCCCCGCTTCCTTCTCCTCGGCGGATTGGAGCCTCAAGCAATGGAATGTCCTGGACGGGTTGAAGGTCAACGGTGCGGGCGCCGGCCATTTCGAGTATGAGATCGACTGGCCGGAGGGACTGACTCCGCAACAGGTGAAGGCGGCTGGGCTGACGATGGAGCTTTCGGCCAAGCAGCTGTTCGGCAAGGATGTTGAGGGCGCGGAGAAGCAGGAGGGCGACTTCATGCGGGGCAAGGGCACGCATGATCCGAGCCTGAATCGCAATGCCTATCCGATGACGGACCAGTACACATTTCCGAGTGTGGTGCGGATTCTGGTGATGGACGAGGCTGTAGGCACCTTTGACCTTGCGGACGATCCGGCGGACCACCGAGGCGTGCTCTCCTGGTTCAGTCAAAAGCGTGATCGCTACCTGCGTGAGGCTGGATCCTACGGGTATTTGGTGCGGGCGGACCTGTCGCCCTCGGCGCTGCAGAAGGCGTATGAGACCGGCAAGCTGCGGATCCGGCTGGAGGTCGACGATTCGCTGCCGCATGGTGTCGCCATCTATGGCGAGCGCTTTGGGCGGTATCCCATCGATCCCACGGTGACCTTTGTCTTGAAATAGTTAGAGGTCGTCCCAAAAGGTCTTCGGATCCGGATGGGGAGGACTCCCGCAGAGATCGCAGAGGGCGCA
>CALLYA010000499.1 GCA_937875495.1 uncultured Verrucomicrobiota bacterium | reverse complement strand
CCCTCTGCGATCTCTGCGGGATACCTCCCTATCCGGATCCGAAGACCTTTTCGGACGACCTCCAGCTTGTACACCCGTCACCGAGATGGCCCACCGCGTACCAGCTCGCGGGCATGCCTGCCTACCGCGGAGTCCGCGCTGCCGCCACCCAACATCCGAGTGATCTCGTCAATCCGACCAGTCTCATCCAGACGCTGCAGGCGCGTTCGCGTTCGCCCCTCCCGGACCTCCTTCGAAACTTGAAAGTGATGGTCCCCCAGGGCCGCCACCTGCGGTAAATGGCTGATGCAAAGCACCTGATGGGTCACCGCCAACTCCCGGAGCTTTTCACCCACACGCACCGCGACCTCACCACCCACGTTCGCATCCACCTCGTCAAACACCAAGACCGGCACCCGGTCCTGCGCAGCCAACGCAACCTTGATCGCCAGCATCACCCGCGACACCTCCCCGCTGGAGGCGACCAGGCGCAGCGGCCGTAAGTCCTCTCCCGGATTCGGGGCCAGAAAGAGCTCAATGGAGTCCTCCCCATGCGCGGTGCGACCCGCACGCCCTACCCGCACCTCGAATACCGCCTGCGGAAATCCTAGGGTGGCCAACTGATCACATACGCGCTGGGCTAAGGCCTCCCCACCCGTGCTCCGCTTTTGAAAGAGCTCAGACGCCGCCCCCGTCAGTCGCGCATCCAGTTCGGTCAGCTCATGCTCCAGCGCATCGATCCGCTCCTCGCTCGAATCCAATTCCTCCATGCGAACACGAAGCTCATCGGCCAGCTGGAGGATCTCCGACACTCCTCCACCGTACTTGCGCTTCAACCGGTGGATCTGATCAAGGCGGTGCTCCAACTCCGACATACGCTCCGGATCCAACTCGGCCACGTCCAACCGTTGCTCCAGCCCGCGAGACAATTCCTCCACCCCCGCCTGAATGCCTTCCACCTCTTCCAACATCGCCGTGGCACGATCGTCCAACTCCGCCAATTCCTGGATCATCCGATGCACCTCAACCAGCATGTCAAAGACCGTCCCATCCTCGCCCGCACTCAATAGCTGCGCCGCACGCCCCGATAGCTCCAGAATTCGGGTGGAATTGGCCATGCGGTCATACAGGCCGCGGATCTCCTCCTCCTCGTCCGGTTGTAACTCCGCTTCCTCAATCTCCTTGAGCTGGAAGCGGACCATGTCCAGCTCGCGCATCCGGGCACCGTCCTCCGAGCGCAGCCGGTCCAGTGTCTCGCGCACATGCCGCCAACGACTGAACATCGCACTGTACTGCTCCACCTCCGCGCCCACCCCGCAAAAGTCATCCAGAATCTGTCGCTGGATGTCCAGGTGCAGCAGCGATTGATGATCGTGCGGCCCGTGCATGTCGACAAGCAGCTGACCCAGCTTCCGCAGGAACTGGGCACGCACTGGCGAGCCATTGACGTGGGACCGGCTCGGCCCGTCTACGCTCACCCTGCGGCGGATACAGAGTTCGCCGTCCGGGCATGCGTCCAGGCCTTCACCCTCGAGCAGCTCGTCAATCAATGCGCTATCGCTCAGTTCAAACACCGCCTCGATCGAGCACTCCGATTCCCCGGACCGGATCATCTGTCGGTCGGAACGATCGCCCAACAGCAGGGAGAGGGCGCCCATCAATAATGACTTTCCGGCTCCCGTCTCACCCGTGATGAAATTCAGGCCGGTGCCAGGCTCGAACAACACATCCTCAGCCAGCGCCAAATTTCGTATTCTCAGCTGCACCAACATAGCTTTTGCCTTACAGGTTGTGAACTTCTGCTCACTCCTCCATAATCTCGATTCAACCACTCCATCCTACCCGGATCGACGGCGAAAAATGAACCAAAATAGCGATGTGCCGGTGGAGCAGTCCCCAGGGAACCGGTTTGCTCGATCATCCGCCAAAGCAAACTCATCACCCGGCACCGACCCTTTCCCCCATACCCCAGCGGTCTTTCCCCTACCCATTTCAGCCTAGGAGTCCTCACCATGCAGCCGCCCACCGACGCCAACTATCTCTCCAGAAAGGCCCGGAGAACACCCGACCCCGCAATCTCCTGGCTCATGAAGGCCGTCCTGGACGATCCCAGCATCATCTCCCTCGCTGCCGGCTTCACCGCCAACGAGTCGCTCCCGGTTCAAGAGGTCCAAACCATCGTTCAGGAAATCACCGAAGATCTCGACCAGGGCAGGAATGCCCTCCAATACGGTTCCACCATCGGGCGTACCCGCCTGCGACGCGAGATCCTCAAACGCATCGCCACGCTCGACCAGCTCGATATCGGGACCGATGGATGGGACGAATCCCGCGTCGCCATCACCACCGGCAGCCAGGAACTCCTCTACCTCCTCGGCGAGATCCTCCTCGATCCGGACGATTACGTGCTGCTCGAACTGCCGACCTATTTCGTCTTCATGGGGATCCTCCACGGACTCGGCGCACGGGCACATTCCATTCCCACCTCCCCCGTCGGACTCGACCTACAAGCACTCGACCAATCCCTGGAACGAATGCGCCGACGCGGCACCCTGGACCGTCTAAAATTCGTCTACCTGGTCTCGTACTACCAGAACCCAACAGGCTATACCCTCCCGTTCGAGAACAAACGCGCTGTCTACGAACGTATCCTCGATCTCTCACACGAACTCGGCCGCCCCGTATTCATGATCGAGGACGCAGCTTACCGCGACCTCGGATTTCAGTCCAATCAACCACAATCCCTCCTCGCCCTCGATCAGGGCAACGACCTCGTGGTCTATACCTCCACCTTCTGCAAGCCATTCTCGTCAGGACTCAAGCTCGGCTATGGCATCCTCCCGCCACCCCTCGCCGAACACGCCCTCCGCCAAAAAGGTAACCTCGATTTCGGCTCGGCCAACTTCAACCAGACCATCCTCGAACACGCCCTCACTAGCGGTGCCTACGACGCCCAGGCTCAACGCTCCAGCCGACGCTATCACCAAAAAATGGAAATTATGGCCACCGCCCTCGAACATCACCTCCCAGCCGAGGTGCGATGGGAACGGCCCAAAGGCGGAATCTATATCTGGGCGACCTTGCCGGAACAGATCGCGACCTCCATGGACAGCCCCTTCTTCAAGGCTTGCCTCGAACGAAAGGTGCTCTACGTCCCCGGCGACCTCTGCTGCTTCCCGGACGCCGACAACCCGCGCACCCCCCGGTCGAGCCTGCGCCTGAGCTATGGCGCCGCAACCCCAGACCAAATCACCGAGGGCATCAAGCGCCTCGGCCTCGCCTACCACGACGCCCTCGCACAGACCCAGAAAGCTACCCACCCCGCCACCCCCTAGCCGGAGCCTGTCCGAAAAGGCGCGCTCCTTCCGGCGCCGCCTCCAGGCAATGGTTGCCGATCCGTCCGATCTAGCTTCGCCATGGACCTTTTCGGACGGCCTCTAGCTCTGCTCGGCCCAGAAACGTACCCGTACACAGCGAAGCGGTACACGTTCACGTACACGATGAT
>CALLYA010000498.1 GCA_937875495.1 uncultured Verrucomicrobiota bacterium | reverse complement strand
ATCGTCGCGTGTAATCGTCATCCGGCCTCCGGGTGTACGGGGTCCTGAGTAGTCAAAAAAATTGAAACCGTATTGCATACCCATTAGTCTGATAAGCAGTCAGACCTTCATTCGCCCGGGTCGTCCTGTCTCGGTATCACGACCATTTGCCATGGAGCCCCCTCATGCGTCCTCATCGCTCACTCCAGCTCGTCTTCGCGCTGATCGCTTTCCCTTTGTGCATCGGTCCTGCAACCGCACAGACCTTGCTGCCCAATGACCTCCAGCCCGGCCAGTGGGGACTGCACAACACCGGCCAGGCCGGCGGCACTACGGACGTCGACATCGACGCGCCCGAGGCCTGGTCGCACCGCAGCGGCGCGCCCGAGATCATCATCGCCGTTCTCAGCACCGGCATCGACCTCCACCACCCTGATTTAAGTGACAACTTATGGGTCAACCCCGACGAGATCGGGGGCAATGGGGTCGATGACGATGACAACGGGGTCGTCGATGATGTGCACGGAGCCAATTTCTCCGATTTCAACGGTGACCCGTCCGATGTTCGCTTTGAGGGAACCCACATCGCAGGGATCCTCGGGGCGGTCGGGGACAACGGAGTCGGGGTCTCGGGCGCCGCGTGGTCGGTCCGGATCATGGCCCTGCGCGTCACAGACGTTTATGGGCGAACCAACTACTACCGCATTTCGATGGCGGCCAAATATGCCGCCGACAAGGGCGCCGACATCATTTTGCTGCCCCGAGGGGATTTCGACTTTGGGTTCTTTCCCGATGAATACCTGCAGATGCTGGTTGACGCAGCGACCGACAGCCTCCTGGTGGTCCCGGTCGGCGACGCTGGGAGCGAGCTGACCGAGGCGCAACTTGAGAAATTCCTGATGCTCCAGCCCTGGGAGTCTTCGATCCGGGTGACCGCGATCGACCGTACGGGCGCGCTCTGGCCGCAAGCCAACCGCGCGGATGGCCTCGCCGATGTCGCCGCGCCCGGGGTCGATATCCTCTCCAGCGTACCTTCGGTTTCCAATACATCCATGGATGACCTCGGTGTCGCCACCGAATACGATACGCTCTCCGGGTCCGCTCAGGCCGCCGCCCACGTCGCAGGCGCACTCGCCCTGTTGATGGCCGAACGGCCGGAGCTGCCAAAGACGCATTGCAAATCTCAGTTGCTTGCCGCGGCCGACCGGTTCGAATCGCTGGAGCCGATTGTGTTCGGGGGCCGACGCCTCAATGCGATTCGGCCGCTGACCGAGGACCACGATGCAGAGATCAATCTGCCACCGAGCATAACGATCATCGACCCTCCCTTTGTCATCGACCTGGATGAGGCATACACCTTGGACGCAAGCTTCACCGACGATCCCTTCCAGTTGCCTATCGGCGGGTGGACCGTTCAGTGGGAACAGGTCGCGGGTCCGCCCAATCCTCAGGGCGGCGAATATCAGGCTGAGTTCCTGAATCCAGACGCTGCCGCCCTCGAATTCTCTTGTCAGTACCCGGGGCCATACACCTTCCGCCTGAACGTCGATGACGGGTATGCAGTTGGCACTGCTGAGATCTCGGTCTATGTCAGGCATGATCCGGAGGTCAATCCGGGGCCGACCCTGCACTGGAGGCTCGACGGCTCGTTCGCAGACGCCTCGGGCAACGGTAACGACGGCACCGCGATCGAGGGTAGCCCAGGCTTCATCACAGTGCCTGTGCTCGGCGAGACCGGCGCTTTCAGCTACGGTGACACTGTAGAGACAGAGTTATACACCGGTGGGGCACCGATCTGGTCCCTCGCATTCTGGATTCGTTCCGAAGGTTACGATCGGCTGCACATCCGCTTCGAGGACGCCTTCTATATCAGTTTCCGGGATAGGCCCATCTTGTATCAAGAGGTTGCCACGGGGGGCAGTTCCTTCTCTGGCCTGGCCAACAGCGCACCAGAAGATGTCTGGGCGCACATCGGGATCACCTGCGACGGAGAATCCCTGCATTGGTGGGTCAATGGCAGCCTTCTTGGGTCCACCCAGGATGACGAGTGGCGTAAGGTTTCGGATCTGCGCCTCGCCCCTGGCATATCGCGTCTGCGGCTCGAGTATCCCGAGGATGGGAGGAAGGTCCTACAGGTCCCAATCGACGACCTGCGTGTGCACGTCGGCTATTGCATGATCGAATCCGATTTTGCGGCCATTGTCGACCCGATCGTCGCAGCCGATACCCCCGTCATGGTCGAGACCCCTCCTTCCTGGCGCGTAGAAATGCCAGGCCAGTACACGATTCATGCCAACATCATCGACAACGGGTTTCCAGGTCAGACACCGCTGATCGAGTGGACCATCAACGAGCCGGCAACAAACGCATCGTTCACCGATGCATCCATCGCCGAGCCGCTGCTCAAACTCAAAGATTTCGGAAGTTGGAACCTGCACCTCAGTGCCGACGACGGTTGGCATACTGCAACCGCGGAGATGAACGTGGCGTGTCAACCTCGGGCAGCTTTCACGCCCCAGGTTCATTTCCTTCACTCGCAACTCAACCTCGCCAAACCGCGTCTGCATCCCACCAAACCACTCATCTTCTTCCTCAATTCCTTGGGCTTCCTCCAGCAGTACAATTACGAAACCGGCGAGATTGCGCCCCTTCTCGATCAGGGACCCGCCGCCAGCTCGTTTGATATAGACCCGAACGGCCGCTTTCTACTCCTCGTCCAAACGATTGAATTCGACGGGAACCTCAAGCTGAAGAAGTTGTACCTCGACGATCTCACGCTCGAGGACATCCCCTATCCGCATCACCTGCCCAAGAATTTGAGCTCGAGCCTCCCTCGCATCGGGATAGGACTCAACGGCAAGGCATATCTGTCGCCTCACCTCTTCGAGTTCGATTGCGCGAACCACAATCTCCGGCTGCGCTACGACCTGGCCGGGAGCATACCGGATTGGAATGATCGCTACTTGCATGGTGAGATCCGGGCCAGCACGGACCGTTCCAGGCTCTTCTTTCTCGGAGCGGCCGTGATCGATGCGGCTGCTGATCAGGTCATCGGGTACGACGGCCCCCGCAACTATACACCCACCTATTACTCCCTCTCCGCAGACGGCTCGCGGGTCGCCACCCTACACTCGGCGAACAACTCAAGGGTGTTCTGTCTCAATACCCCGGATTTCAAACAGCCCATCATCCTGCGTGATGAGTATGACTACACCCCGGTGTTTCATCCGCAGGCGCCGATCCTGTTTACCTACCGATACGAGTCGGACCGCCCTTGGCTGGTCGCCTTCGACACGGAACAACTCCGCCCCGCGTTCAAGCTGATGCTGCCGGCCAGTCTCCAACCACCCGATTCAGGTAGGGTTCCAAAGATCCTGATTCATCCCGACGGTGAGCGCGCCTTTATCAACAATCGCGGAACCCTGCTCGATATCGTACTGCCCGCGCTGAACGAGATCTCATCTGTCGAGGCCGTGCAAGATTACAGCTCCGTGAACCTGGCCGAAGCAAACCCGATCCTACCCAATTGCCTCGCCAACGACCGTTTCGATGGGTTTGGCGAGCCGCCCGAATTGAAGGCCGAACTCTTGCTCGGACCCATCGGCGCCGCGCACTTCCAACTCCATTCCGACGGCAGCTACGAATATCAGCCCGCGCCCGGGTTCGTCGGACTCGACCGGTTCCTGTATCGCTGCAGTGCGGACGGGAGCGTTGATGACGCCATCGCGTACGTCGAAGTGACCAGTCCCGACCATCCGGAGTTCCTCTTTCCGGTCGAATCCGTCGGCACCGATCTGATCGTCGACATGGTCCTGGATGACCAACGCAATATCCTATACTACACCATGAACGACGAGGAGATCCGTCGCATCGACCTCACCAACCGGCGGCTGCTGCCTCCGCTCGGGCCTGTCTCGGCCGGATGCAGACTCGATATCTCGCCCGACGGTCGGTTCCTTTACGGCGTCAGCTCATTGAAGCCGATCTACGGCCGCGCACACTGCCTGGTCAATACGGAGACCGGCTTCGTCCAGCCGGTGCCGGCACAAGCGTTCATGGCGGATTCAGAAAGGGCATTCTTCCTGAACAACAGCACGGTCAGGCTCGCCACCGGCGGTCACCTCTTCCATATCGACGGCATGTACTGGACGACCGAGTTGGGAGCGCAGGAGCGCACCATCCAATGGGCGGGACGCGCCCGCGACCATAGCTGCATCATCGGGTTCGATCCGAACGCAGCCTGGGGCTACCGCCAGGACAGCGCCACCCTGGTGATCGAGGGCTTCCCGATCAGCGAGCCGATGGCCGGGCAGACGATCTATGTCAACGCCGACGGCACCCAGTGGGCAACTCGGTACACTCTCTTCAGTCCGGCCGTGTCTCCCATCAGCACACAGCCAGCCCCCTGCGACTGGGCATTCCATGCCACGCCCGACCGACCCGCGATCGCACGCGGGGAGTATTCGCTCGATATGAGCATTATCCATAGCGAGACCGGCGCGCTGATCAACCAGGTCTCCTCCCAATATGTCAGTCCCTTCTCAAGCACCCCAATGATCGTGACTGAGCCATTGCCACCACTGGTCACCGCCGACGGCCACTGGTCCATCCATGCCGTCAATCAAGGCATCCTCCTGGTGCCCATCCCTGAATCTACCCAAATCCGAATGCCGCGGCCTGTTCCTGATCTCTATTTTCTCGCGCCGGGCGAAACACTCGATATCGACGCGGCCCACGGTCTCCTCGCGAATGATTGGTACCTGCCCGAGCCCGGGCAAGTCACGGTCGTCCTCGATGAATCCTACCCCGTCAACGGCCTGCAGGTAGCACAGGACGGCAGCCTCAAATTCGCCCCATCCAGTTCCTTCGATAATGTCGCAGAGTTTTCCTATCGTATTGAGGGTCCGGCAGGTGTGACTCAGCCATGCCTGGTCCGTATCACCCCACGCGATCCGGCCGACGACGGGTTATTCGTCCTTCCAGTCGCAAACTGCACCGGTGCTATCCTCAACACCCCGCGCAACCTCCTACACTGGGTCGACGAGCAGGGCGGGATCTATTCCATGGAGCTCGAGAGCGGCCGGATCACGCTGGAACGGGATACCAACCTGCCGCTTGCATCCATCGAGATATCCCCCGACGGCAACACCTGCTACTGCATCTCCGGTGAGCTCGCACCAGGTCGGGGTACCCTGCTTTTGCTGAACCTCGACACCGGCCTTCTCCGCCGGTTGCCACTCTCCGGGGAACCGGTCGAGTTGGAACTCCTCGTCGGCCAACGCCTGGCCGTGATGGCCGATGGTACCTGTTTCGCAGGACTGCGCACGCTTGACCTGCAAACCGGGCGTCTGAGTGAACCGGTATTCCCTCTCGCTCCGGCCTGGCACCAAAAGGGTGAGGTCCTGCGGTCGAACGACCATAAGTTGTTCACCGTCCACAACAACGAAAACAGCTGTTCCTGGACCGACGGCACAATCAGCTTGCATCACAAAGTGGTCTATGCCGGCGATCCTGACCTCGGCATACTCCTGGCCTGGAATGGCGAGCTCCTTGATCTCGAAGGCGGTGCGATAGACCTCCCGCCCAACCTGACTCCGAGTTCCGTGAGTATCGCGCGACTGCATGCCGCATCCGAAAGCCTGATCGTATGCTCTGAAGATGGGATCAGCCTCTATCCGCTCGGCTCCCACACCGCCGCATTCAGCAATGGATTCGGGGTCCGCCGTGACGAGCTGAGAATGATGGACACCGGCGGGCAATCACCACACGCGGTTCTCCTCTTGGACGATGGGCGCCCGCTGAAGCTGTTCTCCGCCCCTGCGCCGCCCGTCAATCCGATGCTCTTTCCCAAGGACGACAGCTTCCATGTCGCGCCCGATATAGACCTCACCCTCGATTCCCAGGCGCTCCTGATCAACGATCTCTTCCCGATCGAACCGCAGCCCCATATCATCCTGACCGCTACGCCCGTGCATGGCACGATCATCGGAGCCGAGATGGGCAGTCCACTGCCCAACCCGATCGTCTACCGGCCCGAGCCCGCGTTCACCGGGACGGATAGCTTCCATTACCGGCTGACGACCGGTACCATGCCATCCGATGAGGAGGCCGTCGTGCATTTGCGGATCGACTCGGAGCCCATCTGCAGCGAGCAGCTGCCGATCCACAACCCGACCGATCTAGCCTTCGACCCGGTGCGGGAAATCCTTTACGTCGCCACTCCCGCCGGGGTCGTCCGGTACTCGGTCAAACAGAACCGGTTCCTGCCAACGCTCGCACCCAAAGAGGCCTTTTCCACGCTCGATGTGAATCCAGATCTGAACCAGCTCTTCGCGCTCCGCAACGGCCTTCCGCACATGCGCGTCTGGGATCTGAATCAGCCGGACGAGTCGCAAACTGTCAAGGTGCCCGGCGCTCACAGCCTTCTGGATGTTGCCGTGGTCGACTCCGATTGGGGCCTCTTTTCCACGCTCTCTCCAGACACCGCCAATCACGCTTGCTTCCAATTTCCCACAGACCTGCCGGAGGCCTTCTCCGATCAAGGGATCGAACCTGGGTTCGAGGCTAAAATTCTTGTCGATCCCTCGAGCAACAGCGCAGCCGCAATCCATAATAACGGCATTCGCCTCTGGGAGTCACCGACCAGCAGTCGCGCTTTCGCCCTGAGCGTTGGTACCAGTATCGGCCAACATGGCAGGTCCGCGTTTGATCAGACCAAGGGACTCATCGTTTACGAAGGCGGCGCCTTCCGATACGATGGCGCGTTTCTCGGCAGAATCGCTGACCTTTCGGCCGCGACCGATGAGATCGACCTCTCCGGAGGCGTCCTGCTGCATCCGAGCATGAACCTATTGGTTGCTCTCTCGTCCGAATACGATCGACTCCTTCTCCTCGATACCGCAACCTGGGCGTTGCTCCAGTCCACCGATCTAGGTTTTGATGTACGGCCCTACCAATTCGTAGGCAGGCAGGGCAGTGAGATGGCCCTGAATCCCGCTCGGAACCAGGTCTATATCACCCAGCCCGAGGGTATCGCCATCGTTCCACTCTTCGGTGATTCCCAAATCACCGTCGCCTTCGACCGAGTCAACGATCCGGTCGCGGTTCTGACCCCCGCAAGCCCGATCCTTTCCGTCACACCCAACACGGCGATCCAGATCGAGGCGGAACCTTCAGCCGGGTATGGGTTCGGGCATTGGTCCGTCACACCCGATTCCGCCGGATTGGTCGATGACCCTGATGCCGAGCAAACCGTTGTCACAATGCTTCGATCCGGTACTGTTCAGGCCCACTTCATCGATGGTACTCAGGCCTGCATCCCCACCTTCCATGTCAACCATCCCGAATGGGGCTCGGCCGGTCCCGCTCAGCCATGGATAAACCCACCGATACATGGCACGACCATTGACATCACCGCACAGCCGATCGAAGGGATGGCTTTCCTCGGCTGGGTCACTACCGACGGCGGCATTCTCGAAGACCCAACCTCCGCCGTCACGCAACTGACCCTCGTCGGGGAACCAGTCGTGACCGCATTCTTCGGCCCCGCGATCCCGTACTGCCCGTATCCAACATCGAATATTTCCGGTACCGGTCTGCAACCGATCGATTTCAATGAGGACGGCTACCAGGAAGGTGTCGGCTTTGGAAGTGGCGCCCCGAATCTCATCTTCTTCGACAGTGACCAGGCATGCGGTTTTGTCCCCAGCCAGCGGACAATATCATTCCCACCAGATCTGCGCATCAGCTCCATCCGCGCGCATGATTTCAATCAGGACGGTCACGGTGACATCCTCGTCTGGTTCAGCAACGAATCCTTCGCCTTCTGGCTCAATCCAGGTCTCGGCGGGTACCCGGACTCCGCAGAATCGTTCCAGATGCAGCAAACACCGGTGGCCCCGCATTTCGAAACCTTCTTGGTCGGCGATTTCAACGGTGACGGCGCGGACGACCTCTATATTTACCCAACCGGCACAGTTCACCTGCTCCAGGGAAACAGCTTCGCAGAGGGGACCCCTGTCAGCCCGAAATTGGGCAATCCCACCACCGCCGACTTTAACGCCGACGGCCATCTCGACCTGATCGGGTTGGACGGTGAAGAGCTTGCGGTCTTTCTCAATGACGGCAACCTCAACTTCGAACGGATTGAGCTCAGCGTCGGTGAGATTTCGAGCGAAAACTCCATCCAGGTAGGCAGTATCAACGGCGATCCCTACCCCGATCTCTTCCTCGGAAGGTGGAAAACCATTCAGCTCTTCCTCGGTCTCGGGAACGGCACGTTCAGTCCATTGCCCACGGCCTTGCCATACCCCATTAGGGGCTTCGGACTCATCGACATGGAAGACAACGGCTCAAGCGATATCCTGATCTGGGAAGAGCACAACGGAACCCTGCGACTCTTGCTCAACGACGGGAGCGGGAATTTCAACAAACCTGGAATCGTCTTCGGCCCCAACCTCTCTGATCAACCCCGACCCGTTCCGGTCGATTTCAATCGTGACGGCGATCTTGATCTCTTCATGAATCAGGGAATCTGGCTCTTCGACAGCGTAAGGACCTTCGAGGTGATTCCCGGCATCATGGTCAACACCGACCCGCCTGGAACCGTGGTCGGCACCCTCACTGCAACGATCTCCGATCAGGCAGGGCCATACACCTTCGAGCTGCTTCCCGATTACAGCAATGACACAGAGCATTTCGACCTGATCGGTGATCAGTTGATCCTGAAGACCAGCTTCGAAACAGATATCCCGATTTGGATCAGCCTCGCATTCCGGATCTCCAATCCGGGAGGGATGGTCGGCTCGGGATACTTTGGTACCACCCTCGAGATCGATCCGGCGTCATCACTGATGCTTGACCGGCCGATCGCCAGGTATTTTTACGGTGTTGGCAACAAAGACCATCTGCCGGTCGGCATCCATGGTCTCGAAATCGCTTCGTCCGCGCTTGAATTGCCCATCACGTACCGATACGCCCAGGGCATCGGCGATCGCGACAACGGCCGGTTTGAACTGATACCCGCTCGCTATGAAAGGGCGCAAATGCTCTTTGCTCCCCCCGCATTCCCCCCGAGATGGTCCTCCTTCCGAATCGCTGCCGAGGTCCTTGAGACCCAACCACCGATGAGAGGCGAGGCCATCATCCAGTTCTTGGAGGCGACACACTTCGGCGGACCCTATACCTTCGACGTCTACCACCTGCTCAACCTGGCCGCGATCACACGGCTCGAGCTCAACCAGCCGCCGACACATGGGACAGCGGAGATTCAGGGACCGACGATTCTCTATACCCCGCCCAGCGATAAGACCCCCAGGGAGGACGGCTTCTATTACACCGTCGAAGATGACGATGGAAATACACACCTCGTCCAGGCCGTCATCGGATTCGATTTCGATTTCGATATGGACGGACTCCTGGACCGGTACGAAGGGGAGCAGTTCGGTTCCTCATACACCGCGTGGGACACCGATCTCGACGGCATCGACGACGGGATGGAATACCTCACCGGCAGCGATCCGCTCGACCCTACGAAATGGTTCCGGATCGAGGCCATGGAGTCCGCGGGCGCCTCAGTAGAACTCACCTTCACCGGCAGTCCCGACCGCCGTTACTCGGTCCAACAGCTGATCGACGGCACATGGTCAACCATCCCGGGCTTCGACCGCATTCCCGGTACAGCGCCCGAACCGACAACCGCCACCATCCCCACTCCGCCCGCAACCGAGGCCTTCTTCCGCCTCATCGTCCACAACCCATAAGAAAAAACCCCGGCCAGGCCGCTTCTTCCAAGCGGTCTGGCCGGCTGCCTTGACTCACTCGACCATCGCCTTCCACAGCGCGTCCCGGGCGTCGGAGTAAAACTGCACATCGATCTTGGTGGCCATGTCATCGGACAGGTCGATCAGCTGCCGCCGACAGCTGACCGGCATCAGGAGGGCCGAGGCGCCTTTCTCGACGGCGAGCTCGGCCAGCGTGACCGGGTTGTGGATCGGTTCGATCGAGCCGCCCAGGTTGATCTCGCCAACGATGATGAGTCCGCCACGAACGCTCTTCTTCAAGAGCGCGGTGCAGAGCGCAATCAGCGCCGCCATGCCGAGTTTTGCGCCTGTCTTGGACGCATCGAAGGCACGCAATTGCGCAGTGAATTCATGATGCCGTGGGTCTTTGTCACCGACCAGTTGCATGGCGCGGGCGTATAGGTTCTGCTCGGCATAGCCCATGCTCTCCCGAAACGCAGGCGGGATCGGCTTGTTGAGAATCTTGACGCCTGAGCCCGGGCCCTCATTGATCTCAATACGGTAGAGGCCGGGATGCTCATCACCGCCACCCGGCGAGATGCTCCACACCTGCCCCGGCTCCAGTGGGTCGCTGCCGATGCTGTTTTCGCTCTGCAGCTCCGGGGTCGAAACGAATTTCTCGACACCGTCCTCTCCCATGACATAGCTGAAATGGGTATTGCGAAACTCCGCCGCGCCAATCCGCTTCTGCTGCTCTTTGACACGCCGCCGGGCCTCCATGGCGATGTGGACCGCCCACTCGAGGTCGGCATCGGGTACCGCGCCATCACCGGGATAGAGGAGTTTCAACAGCCCGCTCACGGTCTTGTTGACCGCGTTCGTGTCGCGCCCGGACAGCGCGCCACCGTAAAAGACTCGGCCCTGAAGCTGGCTGACACGGCTTTGCGCCCGCAGCTGGCTCCAGCATTCGGACAAGAAATCGCTGACCAGGCCGAAATGATCGGTCAGCAACTCCTTGCTGATCTTCGGCACATCCCAGCCCGGGAGAAACGCGTGAATGCGGTCCATGAAGGCGGTGTCGTCTTTCATCTCCGGTGGCATCGGACCAAACAAGTGCCCGATACGCTGCTGATGCTCAACATCGACCTCGAAGTTGCCCACCAGGACGATGCTGCCGTCGGCCCGGATGCTCTCCTTGCCGCGGCTGAACTCGCCCGACTCCATGTAGCCCTTCATAATATTCACGCCATCCTTCTGATCGAAGGAGATGCCGGAGACCTCATCGAAGCAGACCACGTCGTATTGGCAGACCAACCCACGCTGGCCGGTCGCGTTGTTGACGAACATCCGCGCAACCGTTGCCTTGCCCCCCGAAATCAGGTGCGCATACGGCGAGATCTGCTGGAAGAGATGGCTCTTGCCGGTCCCCCTCGGGCCGAGCTCCACCATGTTGTAGTTGCGCTCCACGAAGGGGACCATCCGCAACAACAAGGCATCGCATTGCCGCGTGGACAAGTCCTTCGGCTCAATGCCAATAGAGCGCAGGAGAAACTCCTTCCACTCCTCGGTACTGAAGGAGTTCCGCGCCGCGGCCAGGATATCGAGCACCTCGCGCTTGGAGAGCTGGATCTCACGCAACGACTCGATACCAAACGGCCTGCCCCTGTTCTCCTGCGCGATGGCGGCGTCATAGCTCAGGGTGATCTCGGCATAGAACCCGCCCGTCAACATCCGCTCATGCTGCTTCACCAGGTCCGGGGATATGCGGGCATCGGTCAAGCGCAGGCTGGGCAGGGTCGCGACATAGGAGTCGCTCTTGGCATCCAGGCGCGCGGTAAGGAGATCAATGATCTTGACCTCGCCGTTCTCCCTGGCCCGCGCCTTGAAGAGCTCCTCCTCGCCCGCCTTGACGGTCCGCGACTGCAGTTGCCGCTGGACGATCTCGAGGCCCTCGTGGATCTCGTCCTGATCAATGCTGGCACAATACCGGCCGAGCAGGAACTCGACGACGTAGGTAGGCACCGGGAACTGCCGGCTGAAGGTCCGGACCAGATTCTTCCGGACCAGGTAGCCCTCCAGGGAAGAGGCCGCAAGTGAGTCAATCTGGTCCATTTCCATCATGCCGTTCCTCCGCCGATCACTGTACCGACCTGGGCAACCAACGTCCCCGCCGCATCGACCAGAACCATCGTTGCCTCCCGTCCCTCCAGATCCTCGTCCTCGACCACCACCGAACCGGTCCCATCCCGCTTCAACGGCCTGGCGCCGAACACCACGCTGGTTGATCCATCACCAGGTTGGGTGCGAACATCAAGCGATAATCCCGCAACGTCGCCCTCCACCCGCACTTTGCAGCGCAACCCCTTCCACACGACATCGGTCAACACGACAGACCCCGATGGTGGAACGGACGCCACACGCGTCACCGCCAATTGCAGCGTCAGGCACTCTTGCAGGCTGAGGCCGCCATGCGCGTATTCATTGCCATTCCTGAAACAGCTCACGCCATCCGCGAGCGCGAAGCTGATGGTCGGGTTCCAATACCATGGATAGAGCCGCTCCTGGGTCGAGGCCCCCGGCTTCAGGGAGGCACAGCGCCCCCACCTGCTCACGGCCAGTGTACTGGGAAGCTCGATCTTCGGAAGACCACCGGGCAGCAACAGCCAACCGTGATCGGTCACGACCCGCACCCGCTTCCAGCCTGCTTCCAGGAGCTCCGCAACACGATCCCCGATCTCCCGGATTAAATTGTCAAGCTGCTTGGCAAGTTTCCAGCCACGATCATGTCCCTCATGATCGATATCCCCGAATTCACACCAGGTTTTTTGAATTGAATATTCATCCGAATGCAGTTGAAACCCACGGCTCAGGTACTGAAACCCGCTTTCCTCAATCGCCTTGCGCAGGCGATGCGCGGGCATCAGCTCGAAGTTGTAGCCTTCCGGCTCCTGTTGTACAAAATCAGACCCCGCCTTCAGCGGCGCCACCGCCGGTTTACCGGTCCCAGTAACGCTGGGTAGCGCCGCCCAGCAGGTGGATTCATCGACAACGCAGCCCAACTCCGCCAGTGCCGCCGCAAGCCGCTTGGCGCAGTCGAACCGGAGGCCGTCCACAAAGAGCACGCACTCCGCGTCCCCGACCTCGTCATGCGTGCGAACCAGCGGCGCGCCTGGGCCGATCCAGATCTTTTGCAGGTGGCGCGCGGATTCTTCCGCCCAAGGCAGGTACACAGCGCGGATCGCGGCCGTCACCGCCTCGAGTTCAGCAGGATGTTCGACCGCCGCCAAAGCCCGCATCACGGCATCGTCAACCCGCCAACCATCCGTGCAATCCCCCGCCACGAGATCGTCGACCGTGCCTGCCGCCAGTCCGCCTTTTGCGTTTTCGGCAAGGATAGCCAGATGCTCCACGGCACATGCCAAAGGGGCTTCGCCGAGCTCCGCCCAAACCAGCGTGCGCCTTCGGGCATGCAGTTGTTCGAGCGACTTGATCTTCGCCCGCGCCTTGTGCGCGGGTGTCTTGGCCAGTGCGATCAGCTCGTGCTGCAGCTTCGCTTCCTGCGCCTCATTCCATTGCGGCCAGCCGTCGAACGCGCCATCGCACGTGTGCCAGAGAATATCATCCATCGGTGGCCGGCATTTTCTGATCTGACTCGGGATGTTTGGGTACCGGCCCGGCGCCTCGCAATACCGCACCCAGACAGTCTCCCAAGGGCCGGCATGATTCGCCAGCAGCTCGGCCCCGGCAAGGAGGCCGTCTGCCTGGGGGTTGAATGCCAGTTGTGACTTGCAGACCTCAATAAATGCCTTCCATGCGTTCTCATCCCGCCTCGCCCGGAACTGCTCCCCCTGATCGAGCCATTCCAGCAGATCGCGAATCGGATCGCCACTGGTCAGGAGCGTATTGAAATAGTCCCGGTCCAAACGCTTGCCCTTGAGCAGCGCGACGTCTGCGTCCAGGAGGCGATACAACGCCAACTGCATGGCGTGCCTGGAATCGTTGTCCTGCGCGACATCGAGACCGAGCCCACCCTGATCCGATTTCAGGAACGCCCGGATCGTCCAGTCTTTCGCGTTGATCTGCGACCAGATCACGCCGCGGTATTGCAGCTCGGCAAGCGGCTTCAGGTGCTCCGGACAGCTCTCGACCGCGCGCAGGTCCTGGCGGCTGACCCCGGGCAGATACAAAACCGGAACGTGCGCCTTGGCCGGAGTCGTGGATTCGCGCAGCGCGGAGATGACCCGATCCAGCTCCGCATCACGCTGCAACACGCGCGGCTCCCGGATGCCGGCAATCACACACCGCAGCCAGATGGCGGGGCCGGCGCGGCGGTCCGGGGCGTAGTCGCCCAGGACCAGCAGCTCCGGCATTGCGCCCTGAACCGCCGGAATGACATCCGCCCATTGCCGATCGTGGTCCGGCCAGAGGATACAAACCGGCGCCACCTCGACCTCCGGGTTGAAGACCGCAGCACCGCGGATCGCTCGCAGGAGATGGTCAAGCAGCCTCACGCATCACCTCCTGTGGGAGTCAGAATGAGACCATTTTCTCGAGCCAGCGAATCATTGATTACAACAACCGAGTTCCCTGAGAAAGCCCAGGTTTTCACGGTGGAGCGAAGCTCGTTTTCGAGGGCGTCCTTAAGCGGCGGTAGCCACTCCTCCTTGTGACCCCGGATAACCAGACAAAACACCACATCCGCTCGCGACAGGTCGAGCGTTTTGAAGTCCTTCGGCAATTCGGCTTTGGCCTGCGGATGCCTCCCCAGGCACGATGCCCATCCCAAAGAGAAGGCGTTGATGAGTTTTTCTCGGATCTCAGCGATGAAGCTGTCAAAGTTCGGTTTGGTCTCCGCACGTGGAGTACTGGACTTAGCCTCAATGACCCACAAAGCCGATTTTTCGTCGGTCACACGCAACAAAAGGAACTCCGCCATCTTGACGTTATCGCGGACCGCCGAATAGCATTCGCTCTTCTCGATGTAAAAGCATCGATCCTTTGGGTACGGGCCAAACTCCATTTCGGATTCGACAATATGTTGCGTGGTCATTGGAACGCCAACTCCACTTCCTCCTTGTAGAGCCGGATTGACTCATTAATGATCGTGTTCTCCGGCATTCCTTCCCTTAGGTTCGCCGACACCCATTCATTGCCTTGCGCCGATATGACAGGAATGGAAAGACCTTGCTTTTGTGCGATTAGACACAACTTCTTCACCACGAAATACGAATGGCTAGCCAGAAAGAACTGGATGCCAGCACTTGCAAGGATGGCAACGATATCGAGGAACTGGTAAACCGCAGTAGGATGCAAGGCCGATTCCGGCTCATCAATGAATACAATGGATTGCTGATCCAAAAACCGGTTCCCGAGCAATGTATCCAGAATAGCAATTTTCTTGACTCCTTCGGCAGTAACCCCAACGGGAAACTTCTGATTACCCTTTTTGAATTGCCAACGACCAGAGGCATCATCGAATTGCACACGCCCGCCGAGTATTCTCTCGACTTTCTGCCTGGATTCAGCAAACCCCTTGAAATTCCTCCCTTTTGTAGGTTGTTGGCGCAATGCCCGAGCGAGGTCAAGGTAGGTATCGTCGAATCCGAAAACCTTATCCTGTTCGCGGGATTTGAGTATGATCTGATGAAGCGAAAGGACCTCCTTCGCCGGTAAGAATATGGAGTTGCTGGATCGGGCAGGCACATCGTTCTCCAGCAATGAAATCTGCTTAGTGGTATCTTTACCAAAGCTATAGAAGAATTTATGCTGATCGAATTCCACGGTACAGGCAAGAGGGCCATCTGAACCCTTGGTCACCAAATCACCGATGATGTCCGGCTGAAACGTCCAATAGAGCTTTTCAGCAAGTATTTCAGCGGCCGATTTCTGATCATCCCCGCGTCGGTATTCCTCTATCGTTCGCATGGCGCTGTAAAGCGCCTTCAGAAGGAACGTCTTGCCTGAACCATTGCCACCGATCACCAGATTGATGGGACCGATCCCCCGCCAGGTCAGATTGACGAGTGGTCCAAAGTTCTTCAGCTCGACTTGATTCAGCATTCTAAAACCTCCCTTGCTGCACAATCCTTGAAAAGAGCCAGGTGCTACTCCTTGATGCAGTCACCGTTCTGGGACGCGGGGATGCGGGGGACGCGGAGACACGGAGACACGGAGACACGGAGACACGGGGATGCGGAGACACGGAGACACGGAGACACGGAGACACGGAGACACGGGGATGCGGAGAC